>NZ_JBQSXM010000009.1:0-160841 GCF_052378285.1 Brachybacterium sp. AOP3-A1-3
CGCGGCAGTCCCATGGCCGAGGCCGGGACGTTCAAGATCTCCGACGGCGTGAAGCTCTTCAAGATCCCCACCATCTCCCTCATGGCCGGCATGGTCGTGCTCGTCACGAGCCTCGTGCTGCTCGCCTTCTACCCGAACTTCCTGGTCGTCGAACGGGGGGTCAGCGTCTTCGAGACCACCCTGACCATGTCCTGCTTCTCGATCGGCGCAGTGTTCTCCGCCTTCCTCGGCGGCCGCCTGGCGGACCTGTTCGTGCGGAAGTTCGGCGAGAAGGGCCGCATCATGCTGATGCAGATCTACCTGGTCTCGTTCGCCGCGACCGTCGCGATCGTGACCCAGCTCCCCTACGAGGGCTTCGGCGCCGCGGCCCCGATCACCTTCCTGCTGGGCCTGGTGTTCTCGATCGGCTTCTCCGGCTGCGTGCTGCCGATGGTCTCCAACGTGGTGCCCACCCAGCTCAGTGCCACCGCCTTCGCGATGCTGTTCTCGCTCATCCAGGGCGGCGTCACCGCCCTCATGTCCCTGGGGCTCGGCTTCGTCGCCGAGGCCTTCAGCAGCCAGACGATGTTCCTGTGGTTCGTCGTCGTGCCGTACCTGCTCAACGCCCTGTACTGGATGCTGTTCTACAAGGTGTACCCCCGGGACGTGGAGCGCCAGCAGGAGCGCAGCGACCAGGTGGCCGCCGGCACCTTCTGAATCGGCACCTTCTGGGCCGACATCGGCGCGGACGTCCTGCGGGGGAACCCGCGGAGGTCCGCGCCGATCTGCGTCCGGCCTGACCCAGCCGACCTCATCCAACCGGTCTCTGCTGCCCGGCCTCGACTATGAGGTGGATGGCGTCTCACGGGCGGCCCGCGCGGAGGCGACGTCGTCCACGATGACGGCGATGTGCAGCATGCTCGCGATCAGGGAGCCGTAGAGCGGCCAGGAGCGCCGCGGCAGCTCGGTGTTGTCGGCCAGGTCGAGGGCGAGGGCGGAGAGCCGGTCGGCGATCGGCTCCACCTCCGCGTCGGGATCGGCGATCGACCGGCCCGCGTCGCGGACCACAGCGACCCAGCGCTGACGGAAGCGGTCGTCCCATTCACCCTCGGCGTAGGCGCCCTCGCGGAGCGTGCGCGACAGGTGCCGGAGGTGCGAGATCCCTTCCTCGACCCGGGCCAGGATCTCCTCGTAGGAGGCCTCCTCGGCATCATCCGCCGGGGTGCCGCGGTGACGGCGGAGGAGGGCACCCGCGCGCCGGGTGCGGGGGTTCCCCCGTTCGCTCTCGCGGGCGAAGTGCACCTCCTGCCAGGCGCTGGCGAGCTCCCGGGACATCGACCGGGTCTCCTCCACCCAGGCGTCGGCCCGCTCGGTGTCCCAGGCGGTGGCGAACTCGTCGGCCATGTCGACCAGCACGCCGCCCATCCGGCGGTTGATGCTGTCCACGTAGCGCGCCGCCTGCTTCTCCCGCAGCGGCGGGATGATCAGCAGGTTCACGGCGATCCCCACGGCGACGCCGAGCCCGATCTCCAGGATCCGGTCCAGCAGCAGCGGCTGCTGCTGCCCGAAGCCCGCGCCCAGCACGAAGATCGCGGTGGTCGCGATCGCGACCCCTTCGTCCCGGATCCACGGCACCAGCGCCAGGACCATCCCGACGGCCAGGGCGAGCGCGAAGGTGCCGACGCTGACCCCGAGCCAGGCGCCGATCACGAAGGACAGCGCGACGCCGAGGATCGAGGCGACCAGGGTCTGCAGGCCGCGGGAGACGGATCGGTACACCGTGACATGCACCGTGAGCAGGGCGGTCCACGGGGCCAGGAAGGGCATCTGGGAGTCGAGCACGTCCCGCGACAGCCACCAGGCGACGGTGCCCGCGATCACCGCCTTGGCGATCTGCAGCCAGCCGGTGACCGCCTCGGGCTGCACCGCGGCGGCCCATAGCTTCTGCGCACGTTCCTGCCAGGTGGCGACCATCCTCCGACGGTCTCACACGTCGCGGGCGGTGAGCTCCTCGGGCGGGGCCTCGGTCTCGAGGTGCCGGGCCATCGCCCGGAGGAACTCGATGGCGGCCGGTCGGGCCGACGGCGGCACCAGGTGGGCGATCTCGAGCATCCGCTCGTGCATCCCGCCGAGTCGCTCACGGACCTGGGTATGGGCGTGGTCCGTGGCCACGACGATGCGGGAGCGGCCGTCGTAGGGGTGGGGCACGCGCTCGAGGTGGCCGGACTCGGTGAGCCGATCCAGCAGCTTCGAGGTCGACGCCCCCGAGATCCCCAGGTGCCTCGCGAGCGCCTGCGGGGTCGCGTGATCGTCCCCGGCCTCGTGCGCGATCACGTAGCGGAGCGCGGAGAGGTCCGTGGTGTTCATCTCCATGCCGGCGCTCATGCGCCGGCGCATGTCGTGATCAGCGGCGCGGAATCCTCGCAGGGCCGACAGGAGGTCAACGGCCGAATCGTCGCCGTCGTACCAGTACGAACCGCTCGAGCTCCCGCTCGTCTCCCCCGCGCTCTCGACCATCCTCCGATGCTAAAGTAAATTTATATAGATAGGCTAATCATCTCAGGCCGAGCACCTGACGCCGAGCACCGACGAGGAGGACCATGATCGAGACCGCAGGCGAGAGCGCACGGGCGCCCGAGGACATGGTGTCCAGCGAACCCTGGGACCACGTGATCCTGATGGACGAGGACCGCACCCCCCGGGGCCTCGCCCCTCGAACCACCGTCCACACCGCCACGACACCGCTCCACCTCGCCTTCTCCTGCCACGTGGTGCGCGAGGACGGCCTGGTGCTGCTCACCCGTCGCGCCCTGACCAAGCGCACCTGGCCCGGAGTCTGGACCAACTCCTTCTGCGGGCATCCGCGCCAGGGCGAGTCCTTCGCCGCTGCCGTCGCCCGCCACGCAACCCACGAGCTGGGCCTGGAGGTGCGCGGGGTGCGCGAGGCGCTGCCGGACTTCCGCTATCGCGCGGTCGACGCCTCCGGGGTGGTGGAGAACGAGATCTGTCCCGTCTTCATCGCCGACGCCGCCGGAGAGCTCACGCCGAATCCTGCGGAGGTCATGGACCTGCGCTGGGTCGCCCCCGGCGAGATCGCCGCACTCGTGGACCTCGCGCCCTGGACCCTGAGCCCGTGGATGGTCTCCCAAGTCCCTGATCTGCGCAGACACCTCGTCCCGTCGGCCGCACAGACGCCGGGCCCCGCCGTCGCACCCGCACCCGCACCCGCACCCGCACCCGCACCCGCACCCGCGAGCAGATCATGAGCGCCCACGACCACGGCGCCGTGGACCGGGAGATCGCGCGCCTGCTCTCGCGCGGCGTCACCTCCTCGAGCCCGGAGCACCGCGACCTGTGGGATGCCTTCGCCCGCGCCGCCGACGGGGGGAAGCGGTTCCGACCCGCGCTGCTCACGGCCACGCACGGCGCCCTCGGCGGTGGGCGTGAGGTGGCTGCGGTCCAGGTCGCCGCCGCCCTCGAGCTGCTGCACACCGCCTTCGTCGTCCAGGACGACGTGATCGACGGCGATCCGACGCGACGCGGCGTGCCCAGCCTTCCCGGCAGCTTCGCGCAGGACGTCCAGCAGCGCGGGGCTTCCCTCGCCGCTGCCCAGCGCTACGGCGAGGCGGCCGGCATCCTCGCCGGCGATCTCGGCCTGCTCGCGGCGTTCCGTGCGATCGCCCGCTGCGAAGCCCCTGCCCCCGTGGTCGACCGCCTGCTGGATCTCGTCGAGACGACCGTCCACGACTCCGCTGTCGGCGAGCTCGCCGACGTGCGCCTGCAGCTGGACCTGCGATCCGAGCTGCACCCCGATCAGGCGGAGCAGTCGAGCGAGACGGCGCAGTCGAGCCAGACAGCGCAGTCCGCGGCGCTGAGGGACGCTCTGGCCGTCGCCGAGTTCAAGACCGCGGTCTACTCCTTCCAGTTCCCGCTCCACGCGGGCGCGCTGCTCGCCGACGCCGAGGACGCGACCCTCGCCGCCCTCGACGAGATCGGCAGCCTGCTCGGCATCGGCTTCCAGCTGTTCGACGACCTGCTGGGACTGTTCGGCGAGGAGCGCCGCACCGGCAAGAGCGCACTCGGCGACCTGCGCGAGGGCAAGCGCACCGCGCTGATCGCGCACGCGACCACCACCGCCCAGTGGCGCCAGCTCCAGCCGCTGCTGGGACGGCCGGACCTCGACGCCGAGGACGCGCGCCGCGCCCGCACGCTGCTCACCGACAGCGGTTCCCGCGCGTGGACGGAGGAACTCGCCCGCTGGCACCTGGCCAGCGCCGTCTCCTCCGCGATCCGCCACCGGCTGCCGGCCGCCCTCGTGCACGCCCTGAGCACCGCGACCGAGGAGATCCTGCGCACCGCCGACCTCCTGCTCCCCTCGCAGCCGTCGTCGGCCCCGGGCCGGGAAGCGGACCCGGCAGAATCCTTGCCAGCCCCTCGCCCCGACGGGGACACTTCGCCTCATCGCGGCGCCGCGTACCGGGACCCCACCCGTGCAGCCCCCGCGCACCGCAGCCCGGCGACGACAGGATCCTCCTCATGAGCACTGCAGATGGCAGCACTTCAGAAGGCATCACCCCCGCCGGCAGCACCGGCTCCGGACCCGACGCCCCGCTGGTCCTCGTCACCGGTGCCACCGGCTACATCGGCGGCCGGGTGATCCCCGAGCTGCTCCGCGCCGGCCTGCGGGTGCGCGCGATGGCCCGGCACGCCGACCGGCTCGACGGGCGCCCCTGGCGGGACGACGTCGAGGTGGTCGAGGCGGACGTCATGGATGCCGCGACGCTGGCCGACGCGTTGGACGGCGTCGACGTCGCCTACTACCTGATCCACGCCATGGGCGGCGGCAAGGGATTCGCCGACCACGACCGCACCGGGGTGCAGAACTTCGCGGACGCCGCGGCACGGTCCGGGGTGCGACGCATCGTCTACCTCGGCGGCATCCATCCCGAGGATGAGGAGCTCTCCCCGCACATGGCCTCCCGGAAGGAGGTCGGGGACGTGCTCCTGGCCGGCGAGGTCCCTGCCGTGGTGCTGCGCGCCGCGGTGATCCTCGGCTCCGGCAGCGCCTCCTTCGAGGTGATGAGCCACCTCGCCGAGCGTCTCCCGGTGATGATCGCCCCGCGCTGGGTGCACAACCGGATCCAGCCGATCGCCGTGCGCGACGTGCTCCACTATCTCGTCGGCGCGGCCCGCCTCGAGGGGACGCCCAACCGCACCTTCGACGTCGGCGGTCCCGATGTGCTCACCTACGCCGGCCTGCTGCGGGCCTACGCCCGTGTCGCCGGATTGCGCCCGCGCCGGATCCAGGCGGTCCCCGTGCTCACCCCGCGCCTGGCGAGCCACTGGATCGGCCTGGTCACCCCGGTCCCCACCGGGATCGCCCGCCCGCTGGTCGAGTCGCTGATCCACGAGTCCGTCGCGGCGGAGTCCGACCTCCGCGGGCTCATCCCCGACCCCGAGGGAGGACTCACCGGGGTGGACCGTGCCATCTCCCTCGCCCTGACCCGGATCCACGAGCTCGACGTGAGCACCGCCTGGCACTCCGCAGCACCGGCCGGGGCACCGTCGGCCCCGCTGCCCGAGGACCCGCAGTGGGCCGGCGGCATCGTCCGGGGCGACGAACGCAGCCGGCGCGTCGCGGCGACCGCGGAGACCCTGTGGGCCGTCGTCGAGGGCATCGGCGGCGCGAACGGCTGGTACTCCTGGCGTCTCGGCTGGGTCGCCCGCGGGCTGATGGATCGGATCGTCGGCGGTCCGGGACTGCGCCGCGGTCGCCGTCATCCGCAGCGCCTCTCGGTGGGCGATGCCCTGGACTGGTGGCGGGTGGAACGGCTCGAGCCGGGCCGTCTGCTGCGCCTGCGCGCCGAGATGCGGGTCCCGGGTGAGGCCTGGCTCGAGCTGCGGGTCGAGGCCGAGGCCGACGGCGGCTCGCGCCTGCACCAGCGCGCCATCTACCACCCGCGCGGCCTGCTCGGGGACGCGTACTGGTGGGCCGTCTGGCCCTTCCACGGCATCGTCTTCGGCGGCATGCAGCGCAACATCGCCCGCGCCGCCGAGGGTGCCACCACCAGTGCTCCCACCGCCCGCCCCCGCTCGACCGGTTCTGGCCCGGCCGGTTCCGGCTCGACCGGTTCAGGCACGACCTTCCCCCGCACTTCCCGTCGACCCGATCAGGAGCCCACCTCATGACGATCCTCCGCCGCGGGGCCGTGACCCTCGCCTTCCTGATCGCCATGGTCGGCACCGCCATCGGCGTGGGTGCCGTCGGCGGGGACCCGATCGCCGAGGCCGCGGGCGGGCTGCTCGCCGCGGACTCCACCCATCTCGCCCCGGCCTCCTCGGCGTTCTCGATCTGGTCGCTGATCTATGCAGGACTCGGCGCATACACCCTGTGGCAGTGGTGGGACGCCCGCGACGAGCGCGGGATCGCCGCCCCGGCCATCGCCTCGCTGCTGCTCAACGCCACCTGGATCCTCGTGATCCAGGCGGGCTGGGTGTGGGTCAGCGTGCCGGTGATCGCCGTGCTGCTGGGCGTGCTGGCCCTGCTGTTCCACCGGATCACGGTGCACCCGGCCCGCAGCTCCCTCGAGCGGGTCGTGGTCGATGGCACCTTCGGCCTGTATCTCGGCTGGGTGAGCGTCGCGACCTGCGCGAACATCGCTGCGGCGCTCAAGGGTGCCGGCTTCCTGGGCTTCGGGGTCCCGGAGGTGCTCGCCGTCGCGGTGCTCGCGGTCGTCGCCGCGCTCGGCATCGCCCTCACGGTGGCAGGGCGGCGCCCGATCGCCGCGCCGGCTGCGATGGTCTGGGGTCTGGCCTGGATCGCCGTGGGCCGGGCCGCCGACGCCCCGCACTCCCCCGTCGTCGCGAGCGCGGCCGCCACCGCGGCCCTCGTGATCACGGTCGCCGGGGCCATCGGATGGCTGCGCGGTCGACGGGCACCGGACGGGACCGTGCGATGAACGCGCTGCACCCGCCCGAGGCGCCCGGCGCCCACTACGACCGGGTCGCGCAGCGCAGCGCGCGCACCGTCATCGCGGGCTACTCGACCTCGTTCGGCTGGGCCGTGCGGCTCCTGGAGGAACCTGTGCGCACGCACGTGCGCAGCATCTATGCCCTGGTGCGCGTGGCCGACGAGACCGTGGACGACCCCGACCCGCTCCTGCCGGACACGCTCCGCGCTCAGATGCTCGACGACCTCGCCGCCGAGACGGCGCGGGCGGTGCAGCGGGGCCGCTCCACCAACCTCGTGGTGCAGGCCTTCGCGATCACCGCCCGACGCCACGGCATCGGACCCGAGCTGATCGACCCGTTCTTCGCCTCGATGCGCGCCGACCTGTCCGTCACCGAGCACGACCAGGCGAGCCTGCAGGAGTACGTGCACGGCAGTGCCGAAGTGGTCGGGCTGATGTGCCTGCGGGTCTTCGTCGCCGGGGACGATGCCGCCTATGCGCGGCTGCGGGAGCCTGCGCAGAGCCTGGGCGCCGCGTTCCAGAAGGTCAACTTCCTGCGCGACCTCGCAGAGGATCACGACCAGCTGGGCCGCACCTACTTCCCGGGCCTGGACCCCGCACACTTCTCCGACGCGCACCGCGACCAGCTGCTCGACGACATCGACGCGGATCTCGATCGCGCCGCCGCCGCGATCCCCCACCTGCCCGGCGGCAGCCGTCGGGCCGTGGCCGCCGCGCACGGCCTGTACAGCGCGCTGTCCCGCCGACTGCGGGCCACCCCCGCCGCGGAGATCCGCCGCACCCGGGTGCGGGTCCCCGATCATGAGAAGGCGCAGATCCTCGTGCGCGTCCTGCTGAGCAGGCGCGCATGAGCACCTCCGATCCTCGCCCCTCCAGGCCCCGCACCACCGATCCCCGCGCCTCCATCGCCAGCGCTTCCAACCCCCGCACCGCGGTCGTCATCGGCGGCGGGATCTCCGGACTCGCGACCGCCGCCCTGCTGGCCCGCGACGGCTACCAGGTGGACCTGGTCGAGGCGCGCGAGGAGCTCGGCGGCCGCGCCGGCTCGTGGGAGCGCGACGGCTTCCGCTTCGACACCGGCCCCTCCTGGTACCTGATGCCCGAGGTCTTCGACCACTTCCTCCGCCTCCTCGGCACATCGTCCGCCGAGCAGCTGGACCTGCGCCCCCTGGACCCGGGCTACCGCGTGCTCTTCGAGGGATACGAGGAGCCGCTGGACATCCACGCCTCCGCCGCCCGCAATGCCGACGCCTTCGAGGAGATCGAACCCGGCGCGGGACGCCGGCTCGCGGAGTACCTCGACTCCGCCGGGAACACCTACGACCTGGCGCTGAAGCACTTCCTGTATACGTCCTTCACCTCGCTGCGAGGATTCCTGGACCCTGCCGTGATCACCCGGGCACCCCGGCTGCTGGCACTGCTCGCCGAGCCCCTCGAACGGTTCGTCGCACGGCGCTTCCGGGATCCGCGGCTGCGCCAGGTGCTCGGCTATCCGGCGGTGTTCCTCGGCTCCTCGCCGGACCGCACCCCGAGCATGTACCACCTGATGAGCGCCCTGGACCTGACGGGTGGCGTCCAGTACCCGCAGGGTGGCTTCGCTCGCCTGATCGATGCAATCGTCGGCCTCGCCGAACGCGAGGGCGTGTGCCTGCACACCGGCACGCGCGCCACACGGATCCTCACCGCCCCGAGCGCCAAGGGACGCGGCACACGGGCGCGGAAGCCCGAGGTGCAGGGAGTCGAGGTGCGGACGGCCGACGGGGACCACCGCGTCCTCCACGCCGACGTCGTCGTCGCCACCGCGGACCTCCATCACGTCGAGACCACCCTGCTGCCGCGCCCGCTGCAGACCTATCCGGAGTCGTGGTGGCGGCGGCGCACGAGCGGACCCGGCGCCGTGCTGGTGCTGCTCGGCGTGCGGGGCGAGCTTCCGCAGCTGCAGCACCACACCCTGCTCTTCACCCGCGACTGGCACGAGAACTTCGGGGCGATCCGCGAGGGACGCGTCCCGTCCCCGGCCTCGTCGTACGTGTGCCGGCCCTCGGCGACCGATCCGTCGGTCGCGCCACCCGGACACGAGAACCTGTTCGTGCTGGTCCCCGTGCCGTCGGACCCGTCGCTGGGTCACGGCGGCGTGGACGGGAGCGGTTCCCCCGCCGTCGAGCGCATCGCCGACGAGGCGATCGCGCGGATCGCCGAGCAGGCCGGGATCCCCGACCTCACCGAGCGCATCGTGGTGCGCCGCACGGTCGGTCCGGCCGAGTTCGCCGAGGATCTCGGGGCCTGGCAGGGCAGCATGCTCGGCCCGGCGCACACCCTGCGCCAGAGCGCCTTCTTCCGCGCCGGCAACGCCTCCCGCCACGTGTCCGGGCTGTTCTACGCGGGCTCCAGCACGCTGCCCGGCATCGGCCTGCCGATGTGCCTGATCAGCGCGGAGCTCGTGGCCAAGAGGCTGCGGGGAGACCGCTCCTCCGCGCCGCTGCCCGAACCGCCGGCGGGATCCCGCGCGCCCGGCGAGGCCGGCACTCGGACGACGACGGCCGCGAGCACCGGGGTCGACGCCTGATGGCCGGGCTGTACCTCGCCGTGCTGCTGGTCCCCACCGGATGCATCGTGCTGCTGGATCATCGCTTCCGCCTCGTCCTGTGGCGGACGCCGAAGCGCGCTGCCCGAACCCTCGTGCTCACCCTCGCGATCGGGATCGTCTTCTTCCTGCTCTGGGATCTCGCCGCGATCGCCTCCGGTCACTACCGGACCGGTCAGAGCCCGGCGATGACCGGCATCGAGCTCCTGCCCGATCTGCCCCTCGAGGAGCTCGTGTTCGTCAGCTTCCTCGCCTACACGACGCTCGTGCTGTGGGGCCTGCTCGCCCGTGCGATGCCCCGGAGGAGAGAGCGCCGGAGGAGGGCGGCATGACCTACGCCCTGCTCGCCGCCCTCTTCCTCCTGCCCCCGGTGCTGGTGACGGCGCTCGCCGCCGTGGTGCGTCGGCCCGGACCACGCTGGTGGGCGGTGACCGCCGGGACCGTCGTCGGGCTGCTGCTCCTCACGATCGTGTTCGACACCGCGATGATCGCGGCGGACCTGTTCCGGTACGACGAGTCCCAGCTGAGCGGGCTGCGGATCGCGCTGGTGCCGGTGGAGGACCTCGCCTGGCCGATCGCCGCCGGACTGCTGCTGCCCTCACTCGCCCTGCTGCTGAACCCCCAGGAGAAGGACCGATGACCACGACCACCGGCGCGCCCGGCGCCGTCCGCCAGGTGGTGGGCTCCTCCCGCCCGCTGAGCTGGATCAACACCGCCTACCCCTTCGCAGCGGCATACCTGCTGGCCGGCGGCGGCATCACCCTCACGCTCGTGCTCGGCACGGTGTTCTTCCTCGTGCCCTACAACCTGCTCATGTACGGGATCAACGATGTCTTCGACCACGAATCGGATCTCCGCAACCCGCGCAAGGGCGGCGTCGAGGGGATCGTGCTGGACAGCCGCTGGCACGCGCTCACGCTGTGGTCCGCCGGGCTGCTCGCCCTGCCCTTCGTGATCGCGCTCCTGCTGCTCGGCTCGCCGGTCTCCGCGCTCGTGCTCGCAGTGGTGCTGGTGGCGGTGGTCGGCTACTCCGCGCCCGGGGTGCGCCTGAAGGAGAGGCCGGTGCTGGATTCGCTCACCTCGTCGACGCACTTCGTCGGGCCCGCCGCCGTGGGCCTGGCCCTGTCCGGCGCACCGCTCACACTCGCCGCGTTCGCGGCGCTGGCCGCGTTCTTCCTGTGGGGCATGGCCTCGCACGCCTTCGGCGCCGTGCAGGACATCGTGCCGGACCGGGAGGCCGGGATCGGGTCGATCGGCACCGTGCTCGGGGCGCGCACGACGGTCCGGTTCTCGCTCACCCTGTACACCGCCGCCGGCCTGGTCATGCTCGCCGCCGGATGGCCGGCCCTGCTAGCAGGACTCCTGGTCATTCCCTACATCGCGAGCATCTGGCCGTACCGTTCGCTGTCCGACGAGCACGGCGACCGCGCCCGTCCCGGCTGGCGGCGGTTCCTGGCCCTGAACCTGCTGACCGGGTTCCTGCTCACCCAGCTGCTGATCTGGATCGCCCTGCGCAGCTGACCTCGCTCACCACTGCTCGTTCCCACCGCTCCCCACCCCTCCCGACCCCGGCCCTCGACCCTCGACCCTCCACCTTCGACCCTCGACCGATCGGTCCACACCGATATCGAACCGCCCCGACGCACCAGGCACGCACGTGGACCGGTGCCGGGCTCGGTCGCGCCCTCACGCAGCCCGCCGCCTCTCCACGACCCGTTGTGCCCCGGATCACGCACCGAGAGAATGAAGCATGACGGTCACCCTGAGGTCCTTGGAACTGGCAGTACCCGGCACGGAGCTCGCCCAGCAGGAGCTGCGCGACGTCTTCCTCGCCCAGCCCGGCCTGAGCCGGCTCGGCACCCGGCTGGTCAGCTCGGCCTTCGACAACTCCGGGATCGAGCGACGCTATTCCGCGCTCACCGAATGGGGCGAGGACGCGGCGCATGAGGACCCGGTGTTCTTCGACGCCACCACCCACGCCTTCCTGAACCCGACCACCGGCGCCCGCAACCAGGTCTTCGCCCGGGAGGCCACCGAGCTCTACGTACGCACTGCGGCTGCGGCGTTGGAGGCCAGCGAGGGTCTCGGCGCGGCGGACGTCACCCACGTCATCACCGTCTCCTGCACCGGGTTCTTCGCCCCCGGTCCCGACTACCGCATCGTGCGCGCCCTGGGCCTGGATCCTTCCGTGCAGCGCTACCACCTGGGGTTCATGGGCTGCTATGCCGCGTTCCCGGCCCTGCGGCAGGCCCAGATCATCTGCCGCGCCGATCCGGAGGCGGTGGTGCTGGTCGTGACCGTCGAGCTGTGCACCCTGCACGTGCGCACCTCCAACGACCCGGACACCATCGTCGGCTCCTCGTTGTTCGCCGACGGCGCCGCGGCGGCCGTGGTCACCGGCCGCGATCTCCCCTCGCAGCGACCGGTCCTGACGCTGGACCACTTCGAGACGGTCCTGACGCCGGTCGGCGAGGAGGCCATGGCCTGGAACATCGGCGACCACGGTTTCGAGATGGTGCTGGGCACCTACGTCCCTCACATCATCGACGAGCACATCACCGGCGCGCTGGCCCCTCTGCTCGCGCACGATCCCTCCCTCGCGCAGCGCGACTACGCCGAGATCGAGCACTGGGCGATCCATCCGGGCGGCCGCAGCATCCTGGACAAGGTCGAGGCCCGGCTGGACTTGAGCGCCGAGCAGCTGGTCCCGGCCCGTGACACCCTGCGCGACTACGGGAACATGAGCAGCGCGACCGTGATGTTCGTGCTCAAGCACATCCTCGAGGGCGGGTCGGCCGTCGCCGAGGAGCGGGTCTGCGCGATGGCGTTCGGGCCGGGCCTCACCGTCGAATCTGCGCTGATGACCCGGGTCCCGGGCAGCCCCGCCTCACCGCGGCTCTCGCCCGCCGCCGCCCGGATCGCGCCGGTCGGGCCGGTCACGCCGGTCGGGCCGACGGGGACCTGATGATCCCTCCCCCGCTGCGCCACCGGGCGCGGAGCCTCACCGAGCAGATGGACGCCGCGGACTGCGACCCGGAGATGCTGGATCGCACCTACGCCCGGTTCCGGATCGTCAACGCGCTGGTCGCCGGCTGGCGCACGACCTACACCCGTCACCTGCGTCCGGTGCTGTCCCGAGATCGACCCACCACCGTGCTCGACATCGGCTCCGGCGGCGGGGACCTCTCCCGCGGTCTGGTCCGGTGGGCGCGGCGCGACGGGTTCGACGTGCGCGTCACCGGCATCGATCCCGATCCTCGGGCGCATGCGTGGGCGAGGCGTCGGCCCCCGGTTCCCGGCGCGAGCTTCCGCCGGGCGACCAGCCGCGAGCTCGTCGGCGAGGGTCGCACGTTCGACCTCGTGATCTCCAACCACCTGCTCCATCATCTCGACGACGAGCAGCTCTCCGATCTGCTCGTCGACTCCCAGCGGCTCGCCCGGGTCCGCGCGGTGCACAGCGACATCCGGCGCAGCCGCTGGGGCTATCTGCTGTTCGCCGCCGGCACCGCGGCCCTCCACCCCGTCTTCCGGACGTCGTTCATCCGGGAGGACGGGCTGACCTCGATCCGCCGCAGCTACACCGTCCCGGAACTGCGCGCCGTGGTCCCGCCCGTGTGGCGCGTGACCGAGCAGGCCCCGTCGCGGATCCTCCTCCACCACGACGCCGACCTCCTCCACGACCCCGATGCTGATCCAGCACGTCTCAGCTGGGCCGACCGCCTGCCCGACCCAGATCACCTCGGCCCGTCGTGACCAGCACGTCCGCGAGCCACCCTGCGGGCACGGCCGATCCCGTCGACGTTCCCGATCCATCGGCCCGAACCTGCGATGTGCTCGTCGTCGGAGGCGGGCCCGCCGGCCTCCTGCTCGCGATCCTGCTGCAGCAGAGGGGTGTGGACGCCGTGGTCCTGGAGCGTCGGTGGCAGCTCAGCACCCACTCCCGCGCCATCGGCCTGCACCCGCCGGCGCTGGCCGCGCTGACGGCTGTCGGCCTCGACGCGGCGGCCATCGCCCGAGGTGCACCGATCCTTCGCGGAGCCGCCCGCAGCAGGGACCGCCACCTGGGGTCTCTGAGCTTCGAGCTGTCCTGTCCGGAGCGTCCTTACGTGCTCGCGCTGCCCCAGAGCGTCACCGAAGAGATGCTCACCCAGCGCCTGACCCAGTTGGCTCCCGCGGCACTTCACCGCGGTATCGACGTCGTCGCGATCCAGGATCGCGGAGCGGACGTCCAGGTGACAGCCCGGAGAACCCCACGGGAGGACGGGCAGGGAACGGCGCCCGACGGGGCCGGCACCCCAGCGGGTTCGGCCAGCCCCGCAGCGGGTTCGGCCGGCACCGACCCGGGACCCACGACGTGGCGCGCCCGAGTGGTGGTGGGCGCCGACGGGGCGCGCAGCACGGTGCGCGAGCTCGCCGGGATCCGCACGGACCTGCGCATCTACCCCGACACGTACCTCATGGGCGACGTCGCCGACTCTGACGACGCCCGGCGCACCGCGGCATCGCACGCCGCACGGCCCGCGACGATCCATCTCCACCCCGGCGGCGTGGTCGAGTCCTTCCCGCTGCCGGGCAGCGGACGCCGCTGGGTGGCACACACCGGGACCGCCCCGACGGCGTCGGACCCCGACGACCTCGCCGCCATCGTCCGCCGCCGCACCGGAGCCCGGATCGACCCGGCGACCACCACGATGATCAGCGCGTTCACGGTGCAGCGGCGGACGGCCCGGACCATGCTGCGCGGCCGCCAGGTGCTGATCGGGGACGCCGCCCACGAGATCAGCCCCATCGGCGGCCAGGGCATCACCCTGGGCTGGCTCGACGCCCTCGCGCTGGCACCCCTGCTCGAGCAGGTCATCACCCGCGATCTCCGCCACCCGTTGCCCACCATGCCGCTGCTGCAGCGATTCGACCGCGACCGGAGACTCGCAGCACGCACCGCCGGACTCCTGGCAGAGCTGAACATGGTCCTCGGGCGACCTCGATCAACCCTGGTCGCGGGCGTGCGGGACGCCGGGATCCGGGCGGTGCTGCGCACCCCGCTCCGGCATCGGATGGCCTGGGCGTACTCCATGGGCTGGGCCACGCTCGATCGTTCGTGAACGGCCTCGACGACCGCCGTGCGACGCCGTCCCCGCAGACCTGGGACCTATCATGTGGCCATCCAGCGACCTGCCGACCTGCCGACCTGCGGTGACCTCCGCGCTGGAGAGCATTCCCAGCGTCCCACCCACAGACCGGAAGCAGCCATGTCGCGGAAATCGACTCGTCCGACCGTCGCCACCATCGCGCGCGACCTCGGCATCTCTCCCGCGACGGTGAGCTATGCCCTCAACGACAAGCCGGGGGTGAGCGCTGCGATGCGCGAACGTGTTCTCGTGCGCGCCCATGAGGTGGGGTGGACCCCGCACTCGGGCGCCCAGGCCCTGCGCCGCGGCCGCAGCGGGAACGTCGGGCTCGTGCTGATCCGGGATCCGCAGGAGGTCTCGAGGGAGCCCTTCTACTCCTCGGTGACCGCCGGGATCGAGTCCGCCACCTCGGCGCACGGCTACGAGCTGCTGATCCGCTTCGTGCAGGGAGGCGCCGACGCGGAGTCCGACGTGTTCCGCACCTGGGCCCATCAGCGTCGCGTCGACGGCGTCGTCCTGCTGGACATCGCCGAGGACGACCATCGCCCCGCTGTGCTCGAGTCGCTGAACATGGACTTCTCGGTGCTTGGCCACTACACCGGCCCGGAGTCCTTCGCGAAGGTGATGACCGCGGAGGCCGACGACGCACGCACCGTCGTGGAGCACATCGTCGAGCGCGGCTACGACGGCTGCATCCAGCTCACCGGCCCCGAGCAGTTCGCCCACGAGCTCAGCCGCCTGGAGCTGCTGCGCTCGCTGTGCCAGGAGCACGGGATCCCGCACGTCCACGCCTCGGGCCCCTACACGATCGACGCCGGGCTCGCCGCTTTCGAGGCCTCCGACCTGCAGCTCAGCAGCCGGCCGGCGGTGGTCGCCTCGAGCGACCTGCTCGCGATCGGCGCGCTCCGCGGAGCTCTGCGTCGGGGCATCGCGGTGCCCGAGCAGCTCGGCCTGGTCAGCTGGGACGACTCGCTGATCGCCGAGCTGACCGTCCCCGCGGTCACGGCACTGGCCCGCAGGCCCTTCGAGATGGGCCATCATGCCGGTGACCTGCTGGTGCGCCAGATCGAGGGCGTCGAGCCGCCGTGCACCGTGCTGGAGGTCGAGCCCGCCTCGCTGATCGGCCGCGAGTCCACCGGCGCCCTCTGACCCACGCCACGCCGCCCCACCCAGCACTCTCCCCCGCTCTGCCCCGCCCTGCCCTGCTCCGCTTTGCTCTGACCTGACCTGACCTGACCCGGCCAGCCCGGCCAGCCCGGCCCTGCCCTGCCAGCCCGGCCAGCCCGGCCCGGCCCGGCCCAACCCAGCATTGCCCTGCCCTGCCCTGCCCTGCCCTGCCCTGACCAGCTCTGCTCCGCTTTGCTCTGCCCCGACCAGCCCTGGCCAGCCGACCCATCGCATCCACTGGCGGCAGGTGTGCAGGCTGGGGCATTTACGCCCACGCTGCACACCACAGGCCAGTAGATACGACACAAGGCCTGCCGCTGCACACCACACGCCAGTGGATGCGACCGACGACCCGTCGCTGGACACCAGCGGGCGGTGGATAGGTGTCGACGGCCGGCAGTTGCACAGAGGGCGCGCCCCTGGAGCACGGCCGCCGCCATCACCCGCGCCACCGAAGCACAACCACCGTCACCCCGCGCCGCACCGCACCGCTCTCCGAGCGCTCGGCGCGGTCCGTGATCGCACCGTGACACTCCCCCGTTGACACCCGCCTCGTCGTCGGGCCATACTCGCCGAATCGATTAAGTTCGAATCGATTAAGCAGTTCTGCCGCGCGGCCCTCCCGGGCCTGCGCCTCCCCGTTCCTGCAACGGCGACCGATGACGGCTCGCCAAGGAGTTCTCCGATGCGACGACGCACACTTCTGACCTCGATCCCCCTCGCCGGCGCCGGCGCCGCCGGTCTGGCCGCCTGCGGCTCCGGGTCCGGCGGCTCGAACGACAGCCCGGACAAGCTCACCTACTGGGCCTCCAACCAGGGCACCAGCGTCGAGAACGACAAGGAGGTGCTCACCCCGGTCCTCGAGAAGTTCACGAAGGACACCGGCATCGAGGTGAGCCTCGAGGTCATCGGCTGGGCCGATCTGCAGACCCGCATCCAGACGGCCATCACCTCCGGCCAGGGCCCCGACGTGGTCAATATCGGCAACACCTGGGGCGTCAGCCTCCAGGCCACCGGCGGTCTGCTGGACCTGGGCGACGAGCAGTTCGAGGCCCTCGGCGGCCGGGACCGCTATGTGCCGGCAGCGCTCGCCACCGGCGGCGCAGTCGACACCGACCCCACCTCGATCCCGCTGTACGGCCTGGCCTACGGCATGTACTACAACGTGCAGATGTTCGAGGACGCCGGCATCGAGCCGCCCACCACGTGGGAGGAGATGGTCGAGGCCGCCAAGGCGCTGACCGATACGGACAAGGACGTCTACGGCATGTCCCTGGCCGCCGGCTCCTACACGGAGAACAACCACTTCGCGTTCATCAATGCTGCCCAGAACGGCGCCGCGCTGAACACGGAGGACGGCAAGCCCTCCTTCACCGATGACGGCGTGGTCGACGGCATCATGCGCTACCTCGACCTCATGCAGGAGCACAAGGTCGTCAACCCCTCCAACGCGCAGTTCGACAACGGCACCAAGTCCGTCACCTCCTTCGCCAACGGCGAGGCGGCGATGATCATCAACCAGAACAACGCCAACGCCACGATCGAGTCGCAGGGCATGAAGCCCGAGCAGTTCAAGGCCGTCCCCTTCCCCGCTCCGGCGGACGCCGTGAGCGACTGCGCCTCGCATCTCGCGGGCATCAACCTCGCGATCATGAAGGACACCAAGAACGAGGACGGCGCTCTGAAGTTCCTGAACTTCATGACCTCGGAGGAGACGCAGTCGGAGCTGGGCAAGCCCTTCGCCTCTCTGCCCGTGCTGGCCGACGGCAAGCCCACCTTCACCGATGACACCGAGCAGGCGGACATGTTCATGGAGATCTACGGCGAGCGCGCCGAGCCGCTGCCGCTGGTGCCGTGGGAGGACCAGTTCGAGACCTCCGTGGGCCAGGCCATGAACACCATGTTCGCGACCATCGCGACCGGCGGCACGGTCACCCGTGACGACGTGAAGACCGCCATGCAGACCGCGCAGGACTCGATCCGCGCCTGAGGGTCCGACCGGCCGACGGGGGCTCAGCCCCCGTCGGCCCTCGCATGCCCGCCTCGCATGCCCGCCACCTCGATGAGAAGAGCCCTATGACCAGCCAGCTCGCCCCGGAGAGCACCAAGCAGCCTCCGAAGCATCCCGATCGGCCGACGCCCCGGCGCCCTCGCCATCACCTGTTCCCGTACCTGATCATCGCGCCGGCCGTGCTGCTGGAGCTGCTGATCCACATCATCCCGATGGCCACCGGCTTCTGGATGAGCTTCATCGAGCTCACGAAGTTCTTCATCCGCCGCTGGACGGAGGCCCCCTTCGCGGGCCTGGAGAACTACCGGATCGCGGTGGATCTCAACACGCCCGTCGGCCAGGAGCTGCTGAACTCCTTCGTCGTGACGCTCGCGTTCACGGCGCTCGTGGTGGGCCTCAGCTGGGGACTGGGCATGGCCGCCGCGGTCGCTCTGCAGCGGCCCTTCCGCGGACGCGGCATCTTCCGCACGCTGTTCCTGATCCCCTACGCCCTGCCGCTGTATGCCGCGGTGATCACCTGGAACTTCATGCTCCAGCGGGACACCGGCGCCGTGAACCACGTGATCGTGGATCAGCTCGGGCTGGTCGACGGCGCACCCTTCTGGCTGATCGGGAACAACGCCTTCATCTCCGTGGTGGTGGTCGCGATCTGGCGCATGTGGCCCTTCGCCTTCCTCATGTTCATGGCCGGCCTGCAGTCGGTCCCCGGCGAGCTCTACGAGGCCTCCGCGATGGACGGCGCCACTCCGCTGCGGCAGTGGCGCTCGGTCACCCTGCCGATGCTCGCACCGGTCAACCAGACCATGATGCTGGTGATGTTCCTGTGGGTGTTCAACGACTTCAACACCCCGTACGTGCTGTTCGGGACGGCTCAGCCCCCTGCCGGCGACCTCATCAGCTTCCACATCTACAACGCCTCGTTCCTGTCCTGGGACTTCGGGGTGGGCAGCGCGATGAGCGTCCTGCTGCTGCTGTTCCTGCTGGCGGTGTCGCTGGTGTACCTCTACTTCACCCAGTGGAAGAAGGAGAAGAACAATGCGTGAGACCGTCGGAGAGAAAGTCTTCCGCACCATCGTGCTCGTGGTCCTCACCGTGTTCGTCGCGGTGCCGCTGTACGTCATGGTCACCACTTCGCTGAAGCCGCTCGGCGATGTGCAGGCCGGGTTCTCGTGGATCCCCAGCACCCTCACCATCCAGCCGTTCATCGACATGTGGTCGACGGTGCCGCTGGCGAAGTACTTCATGAACTCGCTGATCGTCACCTCGGTCGCGACCCTGTTCAGCGTGGCCGTGGCGACCCTCGCCGCCTACGCCGTCTCACGCTGGCGCTTCCACGGCCGCGGCCCGTTCATGACCACGGTGCTGTCCACCCAGATGTTCCCCGGCGTGCTGTTCCTGCTGCCGCTGTACCTGATCTTCGTGAACATCGACGCGACCTTCGGGATCCCGCTGGTGGGCACCCGCATCGGCCTGATCATCACGTACCTGACGTTCTCGCTGCCCTTCGCGATCTGGATGCTGGTGGGCTACTTCGACGGCATCCCCCAGGAGCTCGACCAGGCCGGCAAGGTCGACGGTGCCAGCAACCTCACCATCCTGCTGCGCATCATCCTGCCCGCCGCACGGCCCGGCATCGTGGCCGTCGCGATCTACGCCTTCATGACGGCCTGGGGAGAAGTCCTGTTCGCCTCTGTCCTGACCACGGAGGACACCCGTACGCTCGCGGTGGGGCTGCGGCAGTACGCCACGCAGACCAACGTCTACTGGAACCAGGTCCTCGCCGCCTCGCTCGCGGTGTCGATCCCGGTGGTCGTCGGCTTCCTCATGATGCAGAAGAACTTCGTCGCCGGCCTCACCGCCGGCGCCGTGAAGTGACCCGCCCCGGCGAGACAACCCGCCCCGACCTCCCTCCGGAAGGAACCCCATGGAGATCTCCGTCCAGATGTACAGCGTGCGCGAGGCCCTCGCGTCCGATTTCCAGGGCACCGTCGCGCGCCTGGTCGAGCTCGGCCTCACCCACGCCGAGCCGTTCAGCCTGCTCCAGTACCGCGAAGAGCTGGTGCGCGCCCGCGAGCAGTTCGCGATCGACTTCCCCAGCGCCCACCAGTCCTTCCTGGGTGAGGACACCGACTTCGCCACGGTGCTCGAGGCGGCAGGTGCCGTGGGAGTGACGTACCTGATCGACCCGTCGTGGAGGGCCGAGGACTGGTCCGACGCCGGGAAGGTCCGCGCCGTGGCGGCGAGGCTGAACGAGCGCGCGGAGCAGGCGGCGGCCGCGGGTATCCGCGTCGGCTATCACAACCACCACATCGAGCTCTCCTCCCAGCTGGAGGGCCGCAGCGCCCTCGAGCTCTTCGCCGACGAGCTCGATCCGCGGGTCGTGCTCGAGGTCGACACCTACTGGGCCGCTGTGGGCGGGGCCGACGTGCCCGCCCTGCTCGGCGCCCTCGGCGAGCGCGTGCAGCTCGTGCAACTCAAGGACGGCGATCTCTCCACGGATGCGTCCACGCAGCTGCCGCTCGGCGAAGGCGCCATGCCGCTCGCCCAGACCCTGGACGCCTCGGCGCAGACGGCCTACGGCGTGATCGAGTTCGACGCGTACGCCGGGGACATGTTCGACGGCATCGCCGCCTCGCTCGCCCACCTCAGGACCGCAGTCTGACCCGGCGCACGCACCGCACCATCCGACGAGCACGCACGACGAACCCGCCCGTCGGCCCCCGCACCATCCGCGCCCCGCTCCGGGGCCCGCTCCCCTCGCACCACGAAGGACTGTCTCCATGACCTCCCAGAACCAGACCGGCCCCGTCGGCATCGGCATCATCGGCGCCGGCACCATCTCCGGCCAGTACCTCGAGAACCTCACCTCCTTCCCGGACGTCACCGTGCACGTCATCGGCGACCTCTACCCCGAGGCCGCTCAGAAGCGCGCCGAGGAGTTCGGCGTCCCCGCCTTCGGAACCGCCCAGGACGTGCTGGATCACCCGGACGTCGAGATCGTCATCAACCTGACGATCCCCACCGCGCACGCCGAGGTCTCCCAGGCCATCGTCGCCGCGGGCAAGCACGTGTGGACCGAGAAGCCGATCACCACGGTCCCGGCCGACGCGACGGCGCTGCTCGAGGCGGCCGAGAAGGCGGGCGTGCGCGTGGGCGGCGCTCCCGACACCGTGCTCGGGGCCGGCATCCAGACCGGTCTGCGCACCCTGCGCGACGGCTCGATCGGCACCCCGGCCAGCGCGCTGACCCTGTTCCAGTCCCCCGGCCCGGAGTCCTGGCACCCGAACCCGGCCTTCCTGTTCCAGGAGGGCGCCGGGCCGCTGTTCGACATCGCGCCGTACTACACGACCACCCTCGTGCTCGCGCTGGGCCCGGTCACCTCGGTCAGCGCCGTGGGCTCCAAGGCTCGTGAGCAGCGCACCATCGGCTCGGGCCCCAAGGCCGGCGAGCTCTTCGACGTCACCGTGCCCACCCAGGTCGCAGCGCTGCTGAGCTTCGAGTCCGGCCAGAACGCGACCGTGCTGCTGAGCTTCGACTCCCCGCACACCCGCACCGGCTTCGTCGAGGTGTACGGCACCGAGGCGACGCTCGCCTTCCCGGACCCCAACGTCTTCGACGGCGACTCGGCGCTGACCACCTACCGCGGCGAGACGGCCACCCCGATCCCCGCCACCGGCGCCGTCACCGGCCGCGGGCTGGGCGTGCTGGAGATGGCCCGTTCGATCCGTGCCGGCGTCCCGCACCGCGCCCAGGGCGAGATCGCCGCGCACGTCCTGGACGTCATGGTGGGCATCGAGACCGCCATCGCCGAGGGCTCGATCGTTGAGGTGAGCTCCACCTTCACCGAGGTCGAGCCCATGCCGGCCGACTTCGACCCCTTCGCCACGACCCTCTGAGATGCCGGAGCGCCGCGATCAGCCCAGCAGGACCCCGGCGATCGCGGCGCTCATGAGGTTGGCCAGAGTGCCGCCGAGGATCGCCTTCAGGCCGAGCTGGGCGATCTCGGAGCGTCGGCTCGGGGCGAGGCCCCCGAGCCCGCCCAGCAGGATGCCCAGGGAGCTGAGGTTCGCGAAGCCGGTGAGGGCGAACGTGGTGATCGCGGCGGTCTTCGGACTGAAGCTGTCGATCTCGGGGCCGAAGCCGGCGAAGGCGACGAACTCGTTGACCACGACCTTCTGCCCCACGAAGCTGCCGGAGCTCACGGCCTCGCCCCAGGGCACGCCGATCATGGCCATGATCGGGGCGAACGCCCAGCCGAGGATCTGCTGGAACGTGAGATCGCCGGCCCCGAACCAGCCGCCGACGGTGCCCAGCAGCAGATTGATCAGCGCGATCAGGGAGATGAAGGCCAGCAGCATCGCGCCGACGGTCGCGGCGAGCTTGAGCCCGTCGGCCGCTCCTCCGGCCGCGGCGTCGATGACGTTGGCGTACTGCATCTCCTCGAGATCGTCCTCGGTGTCCTCGTCCTCGGCCGTCGTGGTCGTGCGGGCGGTGGCGCCTGTCCCGGCCGTGGCCGCCCCGTCGTCGGCCGCCTTCGCGCTCCGTCCCCCGGAGCGCCGGTTGCTGGCCTCCACCAGGGCGGCTTCCCGCGCCAGGGCGTCGGGGTCGTCCTCGGGCACCAGGATCTTGGCCATGAGCAGGGCGCCCGGGGCGGCCATGAAGCTCGCCGCGATCAGGTATTCCAGCGGGGCGCCCAGCAGCGAGTAGCCCACGAGCACGGATCCGGCGACTGTCGAGAGGCCGCCCACCATCACCGCGAACAGGCCGGACCGCGAGAGCCGCTTGATGTAGGGACGGATCACCAGGGGCGCCTCGGTCTGGCCCACGAAGATGTTGGCCGCGGCGTTCACGGACTCCGCGTAGCCGGTGCCGAGCAGCTTCCCGAGTCCGCCGCCCAGGAGCGCGACGAGCTTGGGCAGGATCTTCCAGTGGTAGAGCACCGCGGTGAGGGAGGCGAAGAAGATGATCACCGGGAGCACCTGGAGGGCGAAGACGCTGCCCTCTCCGTCGGCCGGGATCAGGGGCCCGAACAGGAAGGAGATGCCCTCGGCGGAGGTGTCGATGACGGATTGGAAGCCGGCCGAGACCTTCCCGAGCGCCCATTGGCCGGGGCCCCAGTACAGGACCAGCACTCCGAACCCCACCTGCAGGGCGAGGGCACCGATCACGGTGCGCAGCCGGATCGCCCGGCGGTTGCTGGAGAGGGCGACGGCGATCAGCAGGAGGCCTGCCATTCCACCGAGGCCCCAGAGCAGGTCGACCATCACGCTCACCTCATGACTGCAGATCGGGAACCGGGAATCGGGACCAGAGCCCCAATGCGCGCGCCAGTGTAGGGGCCGACGCCCGGCGGCCCAACCGTCGCCGGTGACAGCGCCGATGACCGAAGATGGACCGTGCACGGATCCCCCGGATCCCCGATCGACCCGCACCCTTGGAGCACTCATGGACCCGACGCCGCACGGCACCTCGCACCGGGAGGCGCTGCTGGCGCACCTCACGGAGTTCCTCGGGGATCAGTACGTCATCGCCACCGACACGACGGTTCCCGGCAGCGCGACAGGTCCCGATGTCTCCTCGGGGCTCCCCGCCCCGATCGACCTGGCCGTGTTCGCCCCGTCGGAGCAGGTTCCCCACGCCACCCTGGTCACGCTCGGTCTGTCCGAGAGTCCGATGCGCACCGAGAGCGGCGAGGAGTACCGGCTCGAACTGCTGATGGGTCTTCCCGCAGGATGGCCGGGCATCGATCCTCCCCAGCCCGAGCTGCTGGAACAGAACCCGAACTCCTGGCCGCTGCA
Source organism: Brachybacterium sp. AOP3-A1-3 (assembly GCF_052378285.1). Classification (NCBI taxonomy): domain Bacteria; kingdom Bacillati; phylum Actinomycetota; class Actinomycetes; order Micrococcales; family Dermabacteraceae; genus Brachybacterium; species Brachybacterium sp. AOP3-A1-3. The sequence continues at coordinate 23,640 of NZ_JBQSXM010000009.1, forward strand.
TCTCCTGCGGGACACCGCGCGGATCCCGGGTGAGGACGGCTCCACGCTGGACTGGGGCCACAGCATCACGAATCTGGGCACGTGCTACGACCCGTCGGTCCCCTTCACCGGGGCGCTGATCGGCCCGCCCTACGGATACCCGCCGCAGCTGATGAACGCGCCGACCCCCGCCGGTGGCGTGCAGATCCTCGCGGTGCTCCCGGCCACCGACGAGGAGCTCGCGCTGAGGGTCTCCGTCCCCTCAGGTGGCGACATGGTGCTGGACCGCCTCGAGCGGGCCGGGGTCACCGCGGTCCTCGATCCGGCGCGCGAATCCGTGACCGACGGGCCGGCGCCGTGGCGAATGCATGTGCTGCTGCGGGAGCCGGCCGAGCATCTGGGTCAGGTGCTCGAGGGGGTGCTGCCGAACATGGCGGAGCAGCTCGGCGCGCAGGGCATCGACGAGTTCGTGCTGCCGATCGGTCCCGAGCCGCTGCGCTGGCGGGTGGGCGGGCGCTTCGCCCCGTCGGCCCTCGCAGACGACCTCGAGCTCGCCGCGCTGCCGGAGCAGGAGCTCGCCGTGCTCCGCGAGGCGATCACCAGCCACGCCACGGTGCTCACGCTCTCCCCGGAGCGCCCAGGTGACGGCGCGACCGTGGCCGGCGCGACGGCGATGGCGCAGCTGCTCGTCGAGACCGGGAAGGCCCTCGCGGTCTGGCTCCCCCATCAGCGGCATCTGACCACCGCCGCACAGTTCTCGGCAGATATCGCGGCCGGGCTGCCCACCACGTGCCGGGTCCACCCCGAGTCGGCGCTGGTCAGCATCGGCGCCGACGGACCCGGCGCGGACGACGCCGCACGGACCGCCGGGCTCGCGGCGCTCGGCGGCGCGGAGGTGCGGTTCGCCGCGCCCGAAATGACCACGACGCAGAGGATCGGCCGTCTGCACCGGATGATCGCCGACTGCGTCGAGGAGGTCGGCGTCGTCCCGACGGCGGGCCAGCAGGCACGCGTGGACGGCACGACCTACGAGCTGCGGCTCGACGCTGCGGCGGGTACGAGTACGGGAGTCGGGTCGGAGGTCCAGGAGCAGGTTCTGCAAATGGCCCCGATCAGCCCCCGGTAGGTTGAGCCCATGGACGCCGACCACCCCCTGCACGTGCGGGCCGACGACACCGCCCCGCCGGACGATCACCTGGTCGCCGAGCTCACCGAGCTGCTGGACTCGGTGACCGGCCTCGAGGCGATGGCCGAGCGCATGGCGCTGCTCGCCGACCCGCGCCGCCTGCGGATCCTGTTCTGCGTGCACGCCCACCCCGGGGTGCGCAGCTCGGACATCGCCCGGGCCATCGGGGCGAGCGACTCGACCGCATCGCATGCGCTGGCCCTGCTGCGCGAGGCCGGATGGGTGCGGCCACGACGCGCGGGCCGCGAGGTGCGCTACGAGCTGGCCGACGGGTTCGCCCACTCGCTCCTGCACGATCTCGGCTCCGACCACCTGCCCGGCATCCACCACCACGAGCACGCCCCCGAGACCTGACTGTCGACAGCCAGCGGCACCGCCCTGCTCCCTGAGCGCCGGATACTTGTAGAGTCCTTCAAGTAGTTCGTCGGATTCGGCGACGGACACCGAGCGGACAGCAGGAGGGGCGGCCATGGCGACAACGACCGACGCCACCGACGGGCAGGCGTCACCCCGCCCTCGTCGGCCCGACGCCCCGCCGGCTCCGCACCGATCCGCCGAGCCCAGCAGCTCCACCAGGCCAAGCAGCTCCGCCGGGTCAGGCAGCGCCGCCGGGTCCCGTCGGCCGGGTCTCACCGACCCGCTCGGCGTGCGCTCCCGCGCCCGGCGCTCCGCCCTGGTGCTCCTTCTGCTCGCCGCGGCCACCCTGCTCAGCCTGCTGATCTGCCTGGGCATCGGCCCGGTCCCCATCGCCCCCGGCACCACCGCGCAGGTCATCGCCCAGCACCTCGGGCTGGCTCCCGCTCCGGCCACGGGATCCGCCGCGGACTCGGCCACCGAGGCGATCATCTGGACCGTGCGCCTGCCCCGGGCCCTCATGGGAGCCGCCGTCGGCGCCTGCCTCGCGATCAGCGGCGCCGCCCTGCAGGCGATGGTGCGCAACATGCTCGCCGACCCGTACATCCTCGGCGTCTCCGGCGGCGCCTCGACCGGAGCGGCGGCCGCGATCCTCTTCGGTGTGGGCGCGGCGATGGGCGAGTACGCGCAGTCGGTGCTCGCCTTCGTCGGGGCCCTCGGCGCGGCCCTGCTGGTGTTCGCGATCGCGCGGGCCGGCGGGCGGGTGACCTCGCTGCGCCTGCTGCTGTCCGGGGTCGCCGTCGGCTACGCGCTCACGGCCGTGACCAACCTGCTGATCTTCTCCTCGGACTCCGCCGAGGGGTCGCGCTCGGTGATGTTCTGGATGCTGGGCTCGCTGTCCCTCGCACGCTGGAACGCCTTCCTGCTGATCGCGGTGCTCGCCGCCGGGATCGGCACGCTCATCATGCTGCTGGGGGCGCGGGTGCTGGACGCCCTCAGCGCAGGCGACGAGATCGCCCACGGCCTGGGCATCTCCCCGGACCGTGCCCGCATCGGCTTCCTGATCGTGGTCTCGCTGTGCACCGCGGCGGCGGTCGCCGGGGCCGGCTCGATCGGTTTCGTCGGCCTCGTGATCCCGCACCTCGCCCGCCGCCTGGTCGGCGCCCGGCACCGGGTGCTGATCCCGGCGAGCGCCCTGCTGGGCTCGCTGTTCCTGCTCTGGGCCGACGCCACCGCCCGCATCGTCATGCAGCCCCGCGAGCTGCCCATCGGGGTGATCACCGCGGCGATCGGCGCACCGTTCCTGCTGATCCTCGTGCGCCGGATGTACGCCCGACAGCACTGAGCGCCCCACTCCATCCCTCTCCCCCGCCCCAGAAAGAGGTCCCCATGGATCTGTCCGCCGCCCGCCGTCCGTCCGCCGGCACCCTCAGCCGCCGCTCGGCGCTCGCAGGGCTCGCCGGAATCCTCGGGATCAGCGCGACGGCCTGCAGCTCGGGGACCGCCGGCGGCTCGACGTCCGGCTCAGAGGGAGCCGCCGGCTTCCCGCTCGAGCTCGCCAACTGCGAGGCCACGCTGACCTTCGACGCCCCGCCGCAGCGGATCGTGCTGCTGGAATCCGCGCCCGTGACCACGCTGGACGGGATCGGGGTGCTGGACCGGGTCGTCGCCCGGGCCGGGGTGTTCCCCCCGGGGTACTACGACGAGGAGCTCGACGCCCGGGTCGAGGAGATCCCGACGCTCTCGGACGACATCGACGCCTCGGGCCACCTGCAGATCTCCCAGGAGATGGTGATCGCCCAGACTCCGGACATCGTGTTCGGCCTGCCCGACGGCGTGAGCCGCGAGGCGATGGCCGATGCCGGCGCGCAGGTGGTGGTCCAGGACATCTACTGCGGCACGGACGACGAGCGGGCGAGCTTCGAGACCCTGTACTCCACGATCGCCACCTACGGCCGCATCTTCGACCACGCGCAGGAGGCGGAGGACCTCACGGCTGCGCTGACGGACCGGGTCACGGCGGTCTCCGAATCCGCCGAGGCCCTCCGCACGACGACGGCCGCGGTGCTCTACCCCTCGCTCGGCGGCGGCCCGCTGTACACCTACGGGGCGGGGTCCATGGTCACCGCGCAGCTCGATGCGCTGGGCATCGAGAACGTCTTCGCCGACACCGCCGAGCGGGTGTTCGAGATCAGCTCGGAGCCGCTGCTGGCAGCCGACCCCGACGTGCTGATCGTGCTCTACCAGGGAGAGGGCGACGGCAGCGACGTCACCGCGGAGATGACCACCCAGGACCAGCTGACCGGACTGCGCGCGGTGCAGGACGAGGCCGTGCTGCCGCTGCTGTTCAACTTCGCCGAGCCCGCGTCCCCGCTGGTCGTGGAGGGGCTGGAGAGGATCCACGAGTGGCTGCTCGAGATCGAGGGATGAGTCCCGACCCCGGCTCCTCGCCCGCCGCACCCGTCCTCGAGGCCCGCGGCCTCACGCACGCCTTCGGGACCGAGCCCGTGCTGCGCGGGATGGACCTGTCCGTGTCGGCCGGGGAGATCGTGGGCCTCGTGGGCCCCAACGGCAGCGGCAAGACCACCGCCCTGCGCCTCCTGCACCGCGAGCTCGTGCCCGACGCCGGGCAGGTGCTGCTCGAGGGCCGCGAGCTGGGCAGCTATTCCGGGCGCGAGCGGGCCCGGCGCATCGCCGTGATGGCGCAGGAGATCACGGGCGAGGTGTCTCTGACCGTGGCGGACGTGGTGCTGCTGGGCCGCATCCCTCACTCCAGCACCTTCGGCTCGACGTCCGATGCGGACCTGGAGATCGCGACCCGGGCGCTCGAGGACTCCGGCGCCCTGCACCTGGCCCGGCGGGAGTTCGGGCTTCTTTCCGGTGGGGAGAAGCAGCGGGTGCTGATCGCGCGGGCGCTCGCCCAACGACCGCATCTGCTGCTCATGGACGAACCCACCAACCATCTCGACATCGGCTCCCAGCACCACGTGCTGCAGATCGTGCGCACCAAGGGCGTGGCGACCATCGTGGTGCTGCACGACCTGAACCTCGCCGCCCGCTACTGCGATCGGGTCATCGTGCTGGCCGACGGCCTCGTGCACTCCGCGGGCCCGCCCGGCGAGGCACTGCCCGCCTCCCTGGTCAGCGCCACCTACGGGGTCGCCGCCGAACGGGCCACGGCCGACGACGGCACCGCGCAGTTCCTGTTCCGCGGGCAGGAGCCGCCCCCCGGCCCTGCCGCACCCGGCCCGTCGGCCGCACCTGCCGCACCCGGCGCACCCGGCGCACCCGGCGCACCCGCCAGCCCCCTCTTCCCCACCGCCTCCACCCCCGAGGAGCCCGACGTTGACGCCCACCGCCGACCCCGCCCAGGCCCGCTGGAACGACTACTGGACCCGATACGCGGCCGAGTACGACGAGCACCAGCTGTGCCGCCTCGCCCACCCCGAGGAACGTGAGACCTGGTCCCGGGTCTGGACCGAGGTGCTCCCGACGGGGACGTCCACGATCCTCGACGCAGGAACCGGCACCGGGAACATGGCCCTGCTGCTCGCGGGCGCGGGCCACACCGTGACCGGGATCGACCTGGCCACGGGCATGCTCGAGCAGGCGCACACCAAATGCGCGGACCACCCGGATCCGCCGACGTTCCTGGTCGGGGATGCCGTGGATCCGCCTTTCGCCCCGGGCTCCTTCGACGCGATCATCTCGCGGTATCTGCTGTGGACTCTGCGCGACGCCTCGACCGCGCTGGCCCGCTGGTTCGAGCTGCTGTGCCCCGGTGGCGTGCTGGTGGCGGTCGACGCCCCCTGGTTCCGGGGCGAGGGCGCGCTGCCGCGCGGAACCGAGCGGCAGGACCACTTCGCGTCGGCGTACGACGCGGAGGCCTTCGAGCGTCTGACCTTCGGACGCGCCGGCACCGAGCAGATCATCGCCGAGTGGGAGGCGGCCGGCTTCGTGGACGTGCGCGCCGATCCCCTGACCGAGGTGCTCGAGCTGGATCGCGCGAACGGTGTCGCCCCCGGCCACTCCCCGCAGCTGCAGCAGCGCTTCAGCGCGCGCAGGCCCGACTGAACGCAGCGCGCACGACCGCACCATAGACAACACTGTGTGTCACACACTATGGTGTGGAACATGAGCGAGCACTTCGACACCCACCTGCAGGAGCTGAGACGCGGCACCGTCGTGCTCGCATGCCTGCAGTTGTTGCGCACCCCCGGCTACGGCTACAACCTGCTCGAGCAGCTCGCGGCGCACGGCTTCCTCACGGACGCGAACACGCTCTACCCCCTGCTGCGTCGGCTCGAGAAGCAGGGATTCCTGACCAGCGAGTGGAACACCGAGGACTCCAGGCCCCGCAAGTTCTACGTCACCTCGGCCGCGGGTACGAGCCTGGCCGACACCCTCAGCAGGGACTGGCTCGACCTCACACGGTCGATCTCCTCCCTCACCGATGACCCGGGCACCCCGGAGGAGATCTGACATGACCACCTCACTCACCGAGCGCTATATCGGCGCCACCGTCGCTTCGCTCCCTCCGACCGCCCAGGAGGATGTGCGCGCGGAGCTCGAGGGCTCCATCGCGGACGCCGTCGACGCCCGCCTGGATCAGGGCGAGGATCCTGGCGACGCCGAGCGCGCCGTGCTCACCGAGCTGGGCGATCCGGCCGCCCTCGCGGCCGGCTATGCCGACCGTCCGCTGCACCTGCTGGGCCCCCGCTATTACCTCGCGTGGAAGCAGCTGCTGAAGATCCTGCTGATGATCGTGCCGGCGTGCGCCGTCGTCGGAGTCGCCCTCGCGCAGGTGATCGCCGGCGCCTCTGTCGGCGCCGTCATCGGGCAGGCGGTCGGCGTCGGGGTCACCGCCACGATGCATCTGTTCTTCTGGGTGACGCTGGTGTTCGTCCTCCTCGAGCGCACGGGCGCGGACACCGGCCCCGGGTGGACGGTGGACCAGCTGCGCGAGCCGACGTCGACGGGGACCGGACGGGCGGACCTCATCGCTTCACTGATACTCGCCGCAGCCGGTGCGGGTGCCCTCCTGTGGGACCACTTCCTCGGGTTCTTCCGGGTCGACGGGGTCTCGCTGCCGATCCTGCATCCAGGACTGTGGCCCTGGGCGATGGCCGGCCTGCTCGCCCTGATCGCCCTCGAGGCGGTCCTGGCCGTCATGCTCTCTGCGAACGGTCGTTGGACCGTGCGGCTCGCAGTGCTCAACACCGTGCTCGCCATGCTGGCCATGACTCTGGTGCTCACGTTGATGGGCAACGGCCTCCTGCTGAACCCTGACTTCCTGCAGTCGGTGTTCATCGCCAACGGCGTCGAGCCGGACTCGATGCGGGTACTCGGAATCCTGACCTGGTTCATGCTCGTGGGCATCCCGGTGTGGGACATCCTCGACGGCTGGCTGAAGACCCGGCGCGACGCACGCCGCTGACACCGGGTGACCCGCGGTCTCCGTGCTCAGAGCTCGGTGGTGGCCGTGCCGCCGGGTGGGCGCTCCCCGACCACCTTCGCCTTGAGGATCTGCGCAAGCCCGGCGACTTTGCCCCCGGGCAGGCCCCAGAACTGCGCGGATTCGCCGCTGACCCGCAGCAGCCCCAGGTCCGGGTCGTCCGGACCGTCGGGGAAGTAGGCGGCCGCCCGCTTGGTCCACAGCTGTTCCACCAGAGAGCGGTCCTCGACGAACTCGGCATGTCCCGCGACCGACAGCCACGACCCTGCCTGCGAGATCGAGAGGTTCACCTGCGGTCCGCTGCGCAACGCCTCGGCCTGGCCGCCGCGCAGTCCGACGAAGAACCAGACGTCCGCGTCGTCGGTCACGCCCTGGATGGACAGGGGGTGGGACAGGAGCTTGCCGCCCGGGAGCGCCGTGGTGAGCATGACGAGGTCGGCGTCGCGGAGCGTGTCCACCACGTCCTCCAGGGCCAGGGTGTCGTCGGTCATGAGGGGTCCTCCCGCGTCGCCTGTACTGTCCCGTCCGACGGTACTCGCGCCCTCCGATCCCGGGCGCGGACCCGACCGTTCGGTACCGATTCTCACGGGCGTGCACAGGTCTCCGACGCACCGGCATCCTGCGCGCGCCCATCCCGCCTGCGACGATTTCCTGCTAGCACGTCGACCGTCCTCCACCCGCCACGCGCGGCGGTTACGAAGAAGGTCGGGAGGACCCTCGGCACGGACCCCGTGGTGCCGTATTTTGACGAACGTGACCACACACCTCGCGCAGTCCGCCCAGGAGCCCGGCCTCGGCACGCCCGGCGCTGTCGCCCCCGGCATCACTGTCGGCATCTCCGCTGCCGTCGGCCGCACCCCGCTGATCCGTCTCGACCACCTGTTCCCCGACTCGGGCGTCGAGATCCTCGCCAAGCTGGAATCCGTGAATCCCGGCGGCAGCACCAAGGACCGCCCGGCGCTCGCGATGGTGCGCGACGCGATCCGCAGCGGCCGCCTCGCCGCCGGCGGCACGGTCGTCGAATCCAGCTCGGGCAACCTCGGGGTCGCCCTGGCGCGGGTGTGCACGTCGCACGGGGTGCGCTTCGTGTGCGTGGTGGACTCGCGCACCAACGCCACCACCGTGGCCACCATCCGGGCGCTCGGCGGGGAGATCTCCCTGGTCTCCGAGCCGGACCCCGAGACCGGCGATCTGCTGACGGCGAGGTTCCGACGGGTCGAGCAGCTCCTGGAGGAGATCCCCGGCGCGGTGAACCTGTTCCAGTACGGCAATCCGGCGAACCCCGGCGCCCACGCCGCGGGCACGATGCGCGAGATCGCCGAGGCCACCGATCACCGGCTGGACGTGCTGATGGCCGCCGTGAGCACCACCGGCACCATCGCCGGCTGCACCGCCTACATCCAGGACTCCGGCATGGCGACCCGCACGATCGCGGTCGACGCCATGGGCAGCGTCCTGTTCGGCGGCACCGCCGCGCCGCGTCCCCTGCCGGGCCTCGGCGCCGGTGTGGTCACCGACATCTCCCGCACCGTCGAGCCCGACCAGGTGATGCGCGTGAGCGGGCTGGACTGCGTGGTCGGCGCGCGACTACTCGCACGTCGCGAAGGGATCCTCGCCGGCGCCTCCACCGGCGGGATCGTCCACGCACTGGGCATGCTGGTCCCGCACCTGGAACCCGGCACGCGGCTCGCGTTCATCGTGCACGATGGCGGAGTGCCCTATCTCGAGACCGTCTACGACGATGCCTGGGTCCAGCAGACCCTCGACGCCGATGTCGACGCCCTCGCCGCCGCGACCTCGTCCCTGCTGGACACCGCCGCGCGTGGCTGAGCGCGCCGCCACAGGACCCCTGCGCCTGGCCGTGATCGGGGCCGGCCCCAAGGCCCTGTTCGCCCTCGAGGAGCTCGCCGCGCTGCTGGTCGGTCACCCGGAACCCGTCGGGCGCCCTGGGGCCGGCTCCCCGCGAGAGCTCCTGGAGATCACGGTCCTCGACCCCGGCGAGCATCCCGGCACCGGAGCCGCCTACGACCTCTCCCAACCTCCCGAGCTGCTGCTGAACGTCGGCTCCGGGATCCTCGATGCCCCGGCTGCCGGCGCCTTCGCGTCCTTCCCCGACTGGGCGGCGCGTGAGCATCCGGAGCTGGCAGAGGAGCCGTACCCGCCGCGCGCCGTCGTCGGCCGCTATCTGACCGAGCGCTGGCAGCGGATGCAGGAGTCCCTCGCCCCGTTCGGGACTGTCCGCCTGCTCCGCGACCGCGCCGTCGCCGTCCATCGGGACGCCGACGGATGGCTGGTCTCGCGAGGGGAGGGCTCGGCGCCGCTCGCGCCGGCCGACGCAGCTGAGACCCCCGCAGCTCCGGCTGGCGAGATTCCCGCCGACGAGGTGCTCGTGGCGACCGGCCACGCGGCGGGGCACGACAGCTCCCTGGCGACCGCGCGGGCCTCAGGCCGGTGGTCTGCTGGGCTGCCGCTGCGCCCCGCCGTCCTGCCGGTCGGGACCATGCTCGCGGCGGCTCACGTGCCACCCGGGTCCCGGGTGGCTGTGCGGGGTGGGGCCCTGACCTTCATCGATGCTGCCCTCACGCTCACCGTCGGCCGCGGCGCCCGCTTCCACCCCGATTCCGCCGGATCCGGGCGGCTGCTCCACGAGCGCAGTCCCGAGGAGCCGTCTGCGATCCTCCCCACCACCCGCCACGGCCTGCTCCTGGAGGCGAAGCCCGATCCGGGAACCGCCCTGCCCGACGCTGCTGAGGCGGCGATCGAGGAGGGCCGACGCCAGCTGGCGTACGAGACCTCCCTCTCCGGCTCCCTGACCCCGGATCAGGTGCTCGAGATCGTGCTGGGCGTCGCCGCTCGGTTGCTCGACGATGTCGATTCCGATGTCGATGTCGATGTCGACACCGGCTCGGCGCCAGCCCTCGCCGTGCGCCGCACGCTCGGCGAGGGCTCCGATCCCGAGCTGCCCTCCGGGCCAGGACGCGCCGCGGAGGCGCTGCGTCGCAGCGTGGCCGTCGCCGAGGGCAGCCGGAAGCCAGGGCCCAGCTGGGCCCTCGGCCGCGCCTGGGTGCTGATGTATCCCCAGATCACCGCGGCGCTGCGAGACTGCACGGTCGACGAGACGGCCTGGTCCCGGTTCCGGGAGGCCGAGCTGGTGCTGGACCGCTTCGCCTTCGGGCCGCCCCTGGACACCGCGCGCGAGCTGCTCGCGATGGTCGACTCCGGCGCGGTGGACCTGTCCTGGGTCGACGCCGGCACCACGATCACCGCGCAGGGGATCCAGGGCCTGCCCGCCGGCTCTGCCTCGGCCGATGTCGTGGTCGACGCGGTCCAGCCCCCTCCTGGCCTGGTCGGCGTCTCCGATCCGCTGGCGCGACACCTGCTGGAGACGGGCCTGGTGTCGGTGCGTCCCGGCCGTCGCGGCGCGGTCATCGACCCCGACGCCACCGCGATCGCGCCCGACGGGAGTCGCGTCGAGGGACTGGCGCTCCTGGGCCGGCCGACGGAGGACCACGTGATCGGCCACGACACCCTCAACCGCCATCTGCATGCCGAGCCGGGGCTCTGGGCTCGCCGCCTCGGCGCTCGACTTCTCGGCGCACGCCGTCCCAGCCCGCGCCGTCCCAGCCTGCAACGACCCGACGTCCCCGACGTTCCCGACGATGCGGATCTCCGGTCCGGCTGCCAGGGCCTGCCTCCGCTGACCGCGCGCCTGGAGCCGTGGATGCGCGAGCTCCTCGCCGATCCCGTCGCCTGCCGCGACCTGCTCGAGGATCACGGCAGCCCGCTGAACGTGCACGACCTCTCGGCGCTGCCCCGCAATGCGGCCGAGCTGTCGGACGCCGCCGCAGAACAGGGCGTCGACCTGCGCATCTTCGTGGCGCGCAAGGCGAACAAGACCCTCGGTCTGATGACGGCGGCGCAGAACGCCGGGCTCGGGCTCGACATGGGCAGCGAGCGCGAACTGGAGCAGGCCCTCGAACTCGGTGTCCCGGCACAGGACATCGTGGTCACGGCGGCCATCAAACCGGCCCCGCTGCTGCGCCTGGCACTGACCTCCGGGGCGATGCTGGTGCTGGACAACCTCGACGAGGCCGCCGCGGTCGACGCCCTGCTCGCCTCGCCCAGCTCCGTCCCGGCCCCCACCCGTCGGCCCGTCGCCCTGCGGCTCGCGCCCACGCCGAGCGAGACCGTCGGCCCCACCCGGTTCGGAGAATCCGCGCGCACCTGGCGCGAGTGGGCCCAGTCCCGCGACCCCGTCCAGGACGCTCTGCGCATCGACGGCATTCACTTCCACCTGCACGGCTACGACCCCCTCGCCCGCGCCCATGCCCTCGCCGAGGCGGTCGGCCTGGTCGATGCCCTGCGTGCGCTCGGTCACCGACCTCGGTTCATCGACATCGGGGGTGGGATCCCCATGTCCTACCTCGACGACCCCGAGGAATGGGCCACCTTCTGGAGCGCGCACGAGGACCGGACCGGCACAGCGGACAGCTCGCTGACCTGGCGCGGGGAACCGCTGCGACAGGTGTATCCGTATCACCAGCAGATGGTGCGCGGGCCGTGGCTGACCACCGTCCTCGCCGCCGAGGTGGCCCCGGGGACCACGGCCGCCGACGCCCTGCGCGAGCGCGGCCTGGAGCTGCGCTGCGAGCCCGGGCGCTCGATGCTCGACGGCTGCGGCATGACCCTGGCCCGAGTCGTCCAGCGCACCTCCACGAGCGACGGGATCCCCCTGATCGGGCTCGAGATGAACCGCACCCAGTGCCGATCCACCTCGGATGACTTCCTCGTGGACCCGGTGCTGGTCCGCGCCGGCGCCGTGCCGCCGCAGAGCACATCGGAACCGGTGGACGCGTTCCTGGTGGGCGCCTACTGCATCGAGGCGGAGCTGATCCAGCGTCGACGTCTGCGCTTCCCACACGGGGTCCACCGAGGAGACATCGTGGCCCTGCCCAACACCGCCGGCTACCTCATGCACATCCTGGAGAGCGCCTCGCACCAGATCCCGCTGGCCTCCAACATGGTGCAAGGCCCGGACGGTTGGCGGCGCGACCGGATCGACGCCGTCTCCCCGCTGCGCCCCTGGGCGGACCCTGCGAGCTGACCCGCTCTCATCCGGCCTGCTGCCCGGCATGTCGGTCCGGCTGCCGCCCGGCATCTCGTTCCGGCTGCTGCCCGGCATGTCGGTCCGGCTGCTGCTCGGCGCGGCGGGTCGCCGCCCAGCTCGCGAGCAGCCTCATCCGCTCCTCGGACTGCGAGCCCGGCTCGGCGGAGTAGACGATCATCGCGCGACCCGGCTCCGCCGTGAGCGCGAGCTCCTCGTCGGCGACGGTCAGCTCGCCGACCACCGGATGCTCGAAGCGCTTCGTCCCGGACCCGTGGGTGTGCACGTCGTGCGCACCCCACAGCCGGCGGAAGGTGTCACTGCACGTGGACAGCTCACCCACCAGGTCCTGGAGCGTCGCGCCGTGCGGGTCCTTCCCGGCTTCGACGCGCATGCTCCCCACGCACATCTGCGCGAACCGCTCCCACTCGGGATAGAAGTCCTTCGAGGCCGGATCGAGGAACTGGAAGCGGGCGAGGTTGGGGATCCGTCCCGCCGTGCCGTCACCGACCAGCGGCGAGTAGAAGGCGCGGCCCAGCTCGTTGGTCGCCAGCAGGTTCTGGTACTGATCGCGCACGAAGGCGACGCCGTCGGTCAGGGAGTCCAGCGCCCACTGCAGGGCGGGGCGCACCGGAGCGGGGGTCGCGGCGCTGCGCCGACGGGGCCGGCCCGACGTCGGGATGCCGTCCGCCGCGCGGGCCAGATCCAGCAGGTGGATGCGCTCCGTCTCGTCGAGCTGCAGGGCCGTGGCGACCGCATCCAGCACGGAGGCCGACGCCCCGGCGATCGCCCCGCGCTCGAGCTTGGCGTAGTACTCGACGCTCACCCCGGCGAGCATCGCGGCCTCGCTGCGACGCAGCCCCGGCACCCGACGGGACCCGCCGCCCGCGGGCAGCCCCGCCGCCTGCGGCGTCACCTTCGCACGGCGCGACATGAGGAATTCGCGAACCTCGGCTCGATTGTCCATGCCGCCACCATAGGACTCCGCGAGCCGCGCCGCCCGGCCGGAGAGGTCCCCTGCCGGTACACCCCTCGGCAGGGACTCCCCCAGGCCGCGTGCAGGTCGTGGAATGGGGTCATCACCCGAGCGATCCCGGTCCCCGGACCGGACCTGATCGGACGGGAACGACCCAGCACGAAGGAGCACCCCATGCGCGCAGTCATCATGCATGCCCCCGGCGACGTCCGCGTCGAGGAGCGCGAGGACCCTCGGATCATCGATCCGACGGACGCGATCATCCGCCTCACCGCCACCTGCATCTGCGGCTCGGACCTGTGGCCCTACCGCGGCGCCGACCAGCCCGACCACCAGCACATGGGCCACGAGTACGTGGGCGTCGTCGACGAGGTCGGTTCCGCCGTCGAGACCCTGGAGGTCGGGGACTTCGTCGTCGGCTCCTTCGTGATCTCCTGCGGCACCTGCGAGATCTGCCGCGCGGGCCACCAGTCCCGCTGCGTGAACGCGGTGTTCGTGGACGGCGCGATCGGCACCCAGGCCGAGAGGGCCCGGATCCCCTTCGCCGACGGCACCCTCGTCGCGACGCCCGGCCAGCCGGACGCCGCGCTCATCCCCTCGCTGCTCGCCGCCTCCGACGTGCTCGGCACGGGCTGGTTCGCGGCCGACGCCGCCCAGGCCGGTCCCGGGAGGATCGTCGCCGTGGTGGGCGACGGCGCCGTGGGCCTGATGGGCGTGCTGGCCGCGCAGCAGATGGGCGCCGAGCGCATCATCGTCGTCAGCCGCCACGCCGACCGGCAGGCGCTGGCCCGCGAGTACGGAGCCACCGACATCATCGAGGAACGGGGCGACGAGGGCGTGGCGCGTCTGAACGAGCTCACCGGCGGGCTCGGCGCGCACTCCACGATCGAGGCCGTCGGCAGCCAGGAGTCGATGATGCAGGCGATCCGCTCCACCCGCCCCGGCGGATCCGTGGGCTTCGTGGGCGTCTCGCACGACGTGCAGATCCCCGGTGACGAGCTGTTCTTCTCCGCCGTCCACCTCCACGGCGGCCCTGCTCCGGTGCGCCGCTACCTGCCCGAGCTGATCCAGCTCATCTGGGACCGGACGATCGACCCGGGGAAGGTCTTCGACCTGACCCTGCCCCTGGCCGACGCCGCCGAGGGCTACCGCGCCATGGACGAGCGCCGCGCCACCAAGGTGCTGCTGACCCTCTAACCCCGCCCGCCGGGGACCAGCATCACCACCTCGACCCCACACCCCACCCCGAGAAGGGCCCATGACCGCCACGATCCCGCCAGCAGCCCCCTCGCCGGCGCCCTCCCCGGACGCTGCGTCCAGCACCGCGTCCCCGCACGCACTCGCTCCCGCTCCCGCGAAGCTCCCGGCCGTCACCTACGTGCTCACCGCAGGCACCTTCCTCATGGGGACCACCGAGTTCGTGGTCGCCGGGCTGCTGCCCGCCGTCGCGGCCGACTTCTCCGTGAGCATCGCGGCCGCGGGCCTCGCGATCACGGTCTTCGCGATCGGCATGATCGTCGGGGCCCCGACGATGGCGCTCGCGACGCTGCGTGTACCGCACCGGGTCACCCTCACCGCGGCGCTGCTGGTCTTCGCCGTCGGCCACGCCATCGGCGCCCTCACCCCCGACTACGCGGTGCTGCTGGGCACCCGCGTGCTCACGGCGATCGCCACCGGAGCGTTCTGGGCCGTGGCCTCGGTCGCCGCCGTGAACGCCGCCGGTCCCCGGGCCAGCTCACGAGCCCTGGGGATCGTGCTGGGCGGGGGCATGCTCGCCAATGTCCTCGGCGTGCCGCTCGGCGCCTTCGCGGGCCAGGTCATCGGCTGGCGGGGCACCTTCTGGGCGCTCGCGCTGCTGGCTGCAGTCCTTTCCGTGGCGGTCGCGCGCAGCGTGCCGGGGACCACGACGGCCGACGGGCCCTCGCCCGCCCCCTCGATCCGGGCCGAACTCGCCTCCCTGCGTTCCGGGAAGCTCTGGCTCGTGCTCGCCACCTGCGCAATGGTCACAGGCGGCGTGCTGTCGATCTACAGCTTCATCTCCCCGATCCTCACCGACGGCGCCGGCCTCCCGCAGTCCTGGGTCCCTGCGGCTCTCATGGGCTTCGGCATCGCCGCGCTGATCGGCTCGGTGCTCGGCGGCAGGATGGGCGACACCCGGCCCCTGGCCACCCCGCTGGTCACGAGCATCGCGACCCTCGTGGTCGCCCTTGCCCTGTTCCAGGTCGCCGCGGTGCCGGCCGCAGTGCTCGTGCTGTTCGTGCTGCTCGGGCTCGTCGGCCTGTCCGCGAATCCGGTGCTGGTGGGTCTGGCCAACCGTTACGGCGGAGAGGCCTCGACCTTGGCCACGGCGATGCCCACCTCGATCTTCAACCTGGGCACGGCGATCGGCACCGGCATCGCCGGGGCCAGCCTGAGCTCGGGTCTCGGCACGCGCGGGCCACTGCTGGTCGGCGCCGTCGGCGCGGCCCTGGTGCTGATCCCTCTGGGCCTGCTGATCCTCCGTGAGCGGGGTACGCAGCTCGCACGCTGACCTCCCCCGCCCGTGCGGAGTCCCTCGGTCGCACGGGACTCCTCGACCGCCCAGGAATCATCGGCTGCACGACCGCTGCTCGCCATGGTCCCTGTCGGACGGAGGCGAGCTCTGCTCACATCCGGCGGGAATAAACTTGCGGACCGTCCCGTTGTAGGAGACTGTAGCGGTGGTGGACAGCTGGAGTCCGCGGCGAAGACCGGTGACCGAACACCGATCTGAGCGCCTCATGGACGAGTAACTCCCGGCTCAACAGCTGCTGCCACCGAAGCGATGCGCGCGACCTTTCCACACCGCGCGACCGTGCAGCCTCCGGCCCGACCTTGCGGGGAACCGCAGAGTTCAGGCCTGCCGCACGTGCGCTTCCGGGCCGCCGCCCACCAGGGCAGGCATCCCGGTGACACGACACCTCGCTGGTGAGAATCCAGCACCCACATCATTGCGTCGGCTCCGGTCGACGTCGCATGCGTCAGCCTTCCGCTGGCGCCGAAGGAGAACACCATGACGACCCTCAGCACCACGTACAGTCCGACCACCCCGGCGGCCCCGACCGCCCCCAGCGCCTCGCAGCACTCCGGCACCCGCACCGTCGTGTTCCGCGACCAGAGCGCCGGTGTGCGCTACCTGACCAGCTCGGATCGCCCGACGGACCTCTCGACCACCTGGGAGGACGGCAACGTCTACCCCGTCATCGAGGTGGACCTGTCCTCCGCGGCCCATCTGGCCGGCCATCGCCGCACCGGCACGGCCGGTTCTGCCGGCCGCTCCGGTCGCGCCCGCCGTCGCCGCTCGAAGAGCGCCGCCGCCCGCGGCTGACCTCGCAGCCGGCGCAGACCCGGCATCTGCCACGCATCGGCAGCGGCCGATCATCTCGAGCCGTGCACTCCCTGCTCAGACCACGGTCTGAAGGCAGGTGGTGCACGGCTCGATCGTCGTTCCCCGATGTCCCGACAGCGGTGCCGGGGGTGAGCGGCCAGGCGGTCAGGCGGTCAGGCGGTCAGGCGGTCAGGCGGCGGAGCGTTCCCGGTGCGCCGCCACCGCCGCCTCGGCATCGGCCATGACCAGCATGCCGTTGATGTGTCCCCCGGCGAGCGACCCGGCCGCGGCCGACGGCCCCACCTGGGCGCTGGGATCGGTGACGTTGCCGGCCACCCAGACCCCGGGCACCTCGGTGGCTCCGGCGAAGCCGCTGGAGATCTTCTCGCCCATCCCGCCGGGCACCTCCTCGACGGCAAGACCCAGCGCGTCCAGGCCCTCCAGCCGCGGGTGCATCACGGTCGCGGCGACGAGCACGGTGCGCGGCACGACCTCCCCGCCGACCAGCCGCACCCCCGCGACGGAGCCGTTCTCGGAGGCGACGATCTCCTCGATCCCGGTCTCGATGACGGAGATGCCCCGGGCGGCGCAGCGCTCCCGGGAGTCCTCGTCGAGCTCGAACCCGTGGACGAAGACGGTGATGTCCTCGCTCAGCTGACGGAACATGAGCGCCTGGTGGAGGGATGCCGGGCGGGTCGCGATGATGCCGATGGCTTCGCCGCGCACCTCATAACCGTGGCAGAAGGGGCAGTGGACGAGCCCGTGCCCCCAGTGCCGGGCGAGGCCCGGGATCTCGGGCAGCTCATCACGCAGCCCGGTCGCGACCAGCAGGCGGCGGGCCGTGAGCCGGCGACCGTCCGCGAGATCGACGGTGAAGCGCAGGTCCCCGTCGGCCGACGGCTCCGCGGCCCGCGCGGAGATGACCTCGCCGGGCACGATGATGCCGCCGTACCGGCGCACCTCCCCGCGCCCGCGCTCGAGGTACTCGGCAGGCGGGGTGCCCTCGTTGCCGAGCAGGCCGTGGATGCCCTCGGCCGGGGCATTGCGAGGGTCTCCGCTGTCGATCACCACCACCGAGCGGAGGGAGCGGACCAGCATGAGCGCGCCGTTGAGACCGGCGGCGCCACCGCCGATCACGACGACATCCACGAGGTCGTCGAGGGCGTCGAGGGCGTCGAGGGCGTCGGGCACGGACGAGTCGGACAGGGAAACGGGAGCGGCGGTAAGTGGTGACGTCATGCTCCCGACGCTAGACAGCGTTGCCGCACATGCATAGTCTTTTGCGCATGACGCAAGGAATCAGAGATGTCGACAGCCTCGTGCGCCAACGCCTGCGTGCCCTGCGTCTCGCCCAGGGCCTGTCGCTCGGGGACCTCGCAGAGCGCGCACACCTCAGCCCCTCGACCCTCTCGCGGATCGAGAACGGCCAGCGACGCCTCGCCCTGGACCAGCTGGTGCTCCTCGCACGCGGCCTCGACACGAGCTTGGACGAGCTGGTCGAGGTCCAGGAGGACGAGGTCGTCTCGAACGCGATGATGGACCGCGGCCTGGACTCCCTGCACTGGTCGGTGCGTCGCTCCCCCGGCACCACCATCCTGCGCCGCCGCGTGACCGGGCCGCCGCCCGCCACGGATCGGGCGCGAGCCCACCCTGGCCAGGAATGGCTCGTGGTGCTCTCCGGAACGCTCACCCTGCTGCTGGGCGATCGGCGCTATCGGATCGAGGCGAACCAGAGCGCCGAGTTCGACACGATGCTCCCCCACGCCTTCGGCGCCGAGGGCGGGCCCGTCGACGTGCTGATGATGGTGGACCGCGCCGCCCGACGCGAGCACCGCGAGGGCGACGACGACGCGGGCTGACAGCGGGCAGAGAGGCCCCACTCGCCGTCGCTCTTGACACGCGCGAAGTTCGCAGTGCAGGATCCTCGTCATACGAATAACGTCCAGCGGATCACACTGGCGCCGCTGCGCGGACGCAGCCGAACTGGCCGACGCAACCGACGCACGACGAACCGACGCACGACGAACCGCACCGAGTTCACATCCGCATCCGACCCCGAGGAGGGGCCATGGCACAGCGCCCCACCATGCATGACGTCGCCGCCGCCGCCGGCGTATCGCAGGCCGTCGTGTCCCTCGTGCTCAGCGGATCGTCCGCCGGTCGGGCCTCCGAGACCACGGCCCAGCGCGTCCGAGATGCCGCCGCGAAACTCGGATACCGCACGAACCTGCAGGCCAAGAGCCTGAAAACGGGCGTCACGGAGATCATCGGGCTGGTTGGCGACGAGGTCGCCACGTCACCGTTCTCCGGCATGATGATCAAGGGCGCGCAGGACCGCGCCTGGCAGGATCAGCACACGCTGATGACCGTCGATACCGGCGGTGACGACGATCTCGAGCGCGCGGCGATCGAGACGATGCTGTCCCATCGGGTCCGCGGAATCATCTACACCGCGATGTACCACCGTGAAGTGACGGTCCCGGCCGCCGCCCTCGACACCCACGTCGTCTGCCTGAACGCTCGCGATCTCGACGGTCGAGCTCCCAGCGTCATCCCCGACGAGGTCACGGGAGGCTACGAGGCCACCCGCAGCCTTCTCGACGCCGGCCACACCCGCATCGCCATGGTCAACATCCACGACACGCTGCCTGCAGCCCGAGGTCGACGTGAGGGATACGAGCGGGCACTGCTCGAGGTGGGCATCGAGGTGGACCCGGAACTGGTCTACCAGGGTGAGGGCATCCAGCGCTCCGGCTTCGAGGCCGTCCGCCACCTGATGGCCCTGCCGGCGCCGCCCACCGCAATCTTCTGCGGCAACGACCGCAGCGCCCTCGGCGCCTATCAGGCACTGGCCGAGCTGAGCCTCCACGTCCCCGGCGACGTCTCCGTCGTCGGCTTCGACGACCAGGATCTGCTGCGCGACTTCTTCCATCCGGCGCTGACCACCGTCCACCTCCCCTTCGCCGAGATGGGCGACAAGGCCGCCGCCCTGGCGCTCGACCCCTCTGCGCCGGCGGACGTCCACCTGGTCCACTGCCCGGTCATCCACCGCAAGTCCGTTGCCCCGCCGAAAGGACGATGATGTCGCACTCGCTCACCGCCACCGATGTCGGAACCACGTCGCCGACCGATTCCGACCCCGGCGCTCCACCTCTGGGAGCATCGCCCGGGCCTCCGCCTCCGCGCGCCAGAAAGCACCTCCCGACCCGCATTTTTCAGGCCTGGCAGTTATACGTATTACTCGCCCCGGCGCTCATCTACCTCGTCGTCTTCAAGTACTGGCCGATGTACGGGGCCCAGATCGCGTTCCGCGACTACAACCCGGTCGACGGGTTCTTCTGGAGCCCTTGGGTGGGGTTGGACCACTTCGTCGCCTTCGTGACCTCGTTCCAGTTCGAACGGCTGGTCGCCAACACGCTGACGATCAACACCGTCGGCCTGCTGGTGGCGTTCCCGGTCCCGATCATCCTCGCCCTCATCGTGAACCAGCTGCCCAGCGAGCGGTTCAAGCGGATGACGCAGACGATCCTCTACGCGCCGTCCTTCATCTCCGTCGTGGTCATCGTGGGCATGATCCACCTGCTGTTCTCCCCCAGCTCCGGCATGGTGAACCACGCGATCTCCCTGCTGGGCGGCGAACCGATCTTCTTCATGGGGACGCCTGAGTGGTTCCGGCCCCTCTACATCGGCTCGGACATCTGGCAGAACGCCGGCTTCTCGATGATCATCTACCTCGCGGCGCTGACGGCCATCGATCCGTCGCTGCACGAGGCGGCCCGGATGGACGGCGCGAATCGTTTCCAGCGGATCCGGCACATCGACATCCCCGGGATCCTTCCCGTCATCACGATCCTGTTCATCCTCGCCGTGGGGAACATCTTCAACCTCGGGTTCGAGAAGGTCTATCTGATGCAGACGGACCTCAATCTCCCCACCTCCGAGGTCATCAACACCTACGTGTACAAGACCGGCCTGCAGAACGCCCAGTTCAGCTACTCAGCAGCCATCGGGCTCTTCAACTCCGTCCTCAACCTCCTGCTTCTCCTGACCTTCAACTGGGTCGCGAAGAAGGCCAACCAATCGAGCCTGTGGTGATGAACATGTCGAGCACCCTGTCCCCCGCGAAGAACTCCCCGCGCAGGGAGCCCTTCCACCGCCGCATGGCAGATCCTCTGTTCGGCGTGGTCACCTACGGCCTGATCGCCGTGGCGATCGTGCTGATCGTCTATCCGCTCTACTTCATCGTGATCGCGTCGATCTCCGACCCGAGCCTCGTCCAGCAGGGCAAGGTCGTCCTCTTCCCCCGGGGGATCACGTTCGACGGCTACCTGACCATCTTCGGGACCTCGACCATCGTGCGCGGGTTCGCGAACTCCGTGCTGTACACGGTGGTGGGCACCGCGCTCAGCGTGACCATGATCCTCACCGGCGCCTACGCCCTAAGCAGGAAGGACATGCCCGGACGCAACCTCTTCATGATCCTGTTCGTCATCACGATGTTCTTCGACGGCGGCATGATCGCCCGCTACCTCGTGGTGAAGGAGCTCGGCATGCTCAACACCATGTGGGCGGTCGTACTGCCCGGCGCAGTCGGGGTCTGGAACCTGATCATCGCCCGCACGTTCCTCCAGCAGAACCTCTCCCCAGAGCTGCGAGAGGCCGCCCAGCTCGACGGTGCCTCCGACTTCCGTTTCTTCTTCGGCATCGCGATCCCGCTGTCCAAGCCGCTCATCGTGCTGATGGTGATGATCCATCTCGTCGCGAACTGGAATGCGTTCTTCGACGCGATGATCTACCTCAACGACGAATCGAAGTATCCGCTGCAGCTCATCCTGCGAAATGTGCTCATCCAGTCCCAGGCCTCGGCCTCCGGGATGGACATGGCCTCCATGGACAGCACGGCCGCCGCCCAGAAGATGGGCGAGCTGCTCAAGTACTCGATGATCGTCGTCTCCACGATCCCGCTCCTGATCGCCTTCCCCTTCCTGCAGCGCCACTTCATCAAGGGCGCCACGCTCGGCGCTCTGAAGAGCTGACCCCGCATCCCCTCCCTGCATCACCCCCTCACTGCATCACCGTTACGAAGGAGTACCGCCATGCTTTCTCGCCGTCATTTCACCCTGTCCGCCACCGCTCTCGGCGTCACGATGCTCGGGGTCTCGGGCTGCTCCCGACCCTCGGAGCGCACCACCGAGGATCTCTCCTCCGACGTCGGCATGACTGACTCCGGCGTGCCGATCGTGACCGAGGAGCTGACCCTCGCCTTCGGCGGCGCGAAGTCCGCGCTGGCCCCGGACTTCGAGACGATGGAGCTGGTCAAGACCTGGAAAGACGATTCCGGCATCGAGATCACCTGGAACAACGAGCCCGACGAGGTCTGGGGGGAGAAGAAGAACCTGTTGCTGGCCAGCGGCGAGCTTCCCGACGCCCTGTTCAACACCGGGCTCTCCGATGCCGAGGTCGCCAAGTACGGGGCCAACGGCACCCTGATCGCCCTGGAGGACCTGATCGAGGAGAACGCCCCCACCCTGGCGGGGATCCTCGCGGAGCGACCGGACATCAAGGCCGCCATCACGGCATCCGACGGGCACATCTACACCCTGCCCTCCGTCGAGGAGATGGGCCTGGTCGAGTTCCCTCGCATGCTGTTCCTCAACACGGACTGGCTCGAGGAGTTCGACCTGGAGATGCCCACGACGGTAGAGGAGTACCACCAGGTTCTGCTGGCCTTCAAGGAGAATGTGCCCGGTGGCGTCCTTCCCCTGTCCTTCCTCGAGGTCAGCGACATCGCGGACCTGATCGCGGCGATCGGCGGGCAGCCCGACAACCCCGATCACCGCATCGTCCAGGACGGCAAGGTCATCTACACCGCGAACACCGAGGGCTTCCGCGACGCGATCGCCGAGCTCCACACCTGGTACGAGGAAGGACTCATCGACCAGGAGTCGTTCTCCCAGGACTACGTCAAGTTCGTCTCCAAGGGCAAGGCGGATCCGCAGACCCTGGGATCGTTCTACTTCTGGGAGATCCCGGAAGTGGTCGGCCCCGAGCGCGCGGACCAGTACGCGATCGTGCCGATCTTCCCCGGCCCCGACGGCGTCCAGCGGGCCAGCGTCGCCAACAACCAGGAGATCAACCGCGGCGCCTTCGCGATCAGCCGCACCAACGAGTACGCCGCCGCCACCCTGCGCTGGGCGGACATGCTCTTCGACCCGGTCATGAGCGCCCAGGCCAACTGGGGCCCGATCGGCATCTCGCAGGAGATCAACGACGACGGACTGCTCGAGCAGATCCCCGTGGGCGAGGGCGAGACCGAGCAGGAGCGTCGGGTGAAGGTCGCCCCCGGCGGCCCGAAGATCATCACCGCGAAGGACTTCGAGACGGTCGTGCTCGCGGAGCCCCGGGCCGCCGAGCGCCAGGCCCAGATCGCCGAGCACTATGAGCCCCATCGCGCCAACGAGAAGTACCCACCGGTCATGCTCTCGGTGGACGAGTTGAACCGGATCAGCACCATCGAGACGGACATCAACACCCTGGTCACCGAGAAGATCGCCACCTGGATCGTGAAGGGAGGCATCGAGGACCAGTGGGAAGGCTACGTCGCCCAGCTGGAGAGCATCGGCCTTCCCGAGGTCGTCGAGGTCTACCAGACTGCCTACGACCGTTTCACCTCGAACACCTGACCTCGAACACCCGATCACCCAGACGGCTCACCACCACGCTCCGCTCTGGACGCGGTGTCCCCAGCCGGCCCCACGACAATCGACTGAGAGACCATGACCATCACCTCCCCGTCCCGCCAGCGCACCGATCAGCATCGCCCGCAGTTCCATCTGACCCCCGAGGCCACCTGGATGAACGATCCCAACGGGCTCATCCACCACGACGGCGTCTGGCATGCGTTCTTCCAGAACAACCCCTTCGGCAGCACCTGGGGGAACATGTCCTGGGGCCACGCGGTCTCCGATGACCTCGCGACCTGGACCCACCTGCCGGTCGCACTCCTCTGCTCCGAGACGGAGATGATCTTCTCCGGGAGCATCGTCCATGACGCCGCGAACACCTCCGGCCTGGGGGCGCCGGGCGAGGACGGTCCGCTCGTGGCCTTCTACACGAGCGCGTACACGCCGGAGCATGCGACGGCTCCCGGCATCCAGGCGCAGTCGATCGCCTTCTCCTTCGACGGCGGCACGACCTGGGACTTCTACGCCGAGAACCCCGTGCTCACACGAGATTCGGAGAACTTCCGGGACCCGAAGGTGTTCTTCCATCCCGAGAGCGGCCGCTGGGTGATGGTCACGGTCGAGGCCCTGGACCACGCCGTTCATCTCCACACATCCACCGACCTGCTGTCCTGGGAGCCTGCCTCGACCGTCACGCACCCGGGGCTCGACGGCGGCATCTGGGAGTGTCCGGATCTCCTGCGGGTGCAGGTCCCGGGAACTGACCGGGCCCCCGGGCAGGAGGCATGGGTCCTGGTGATCAGCACCAACCCCGGTGGACCGGCCGGTGGATCCGGCACCTACGCGCTGATCGGCGACTTCGACGGGACCCGCTTCACGAGCGACGCGTCGCCGGTCCCCCTGGACCTGGGGCAGGACTGCTACGCGACGGTGTCCTTCTCGGGCGTGGACGGCGATCCGGTGCTGCTGGGCTGGATGAACAACTGGGCCTATGCGGAGCAGACTCCGACCGCGCCGTGGCGCTCGGCGATGACGCTGCCGCGGACCCTCCACGTGGAGCCGGCCGCGGACGGGACGCTCCACGTGGTCCAGCACGCGATCGTCCCGGGGGGTCTGCGATCCGTGGATCTCGACGCCGCGGTCGACGGGGAGCCCGTCCAGCTGGACGCGGACGAGCCCTTCCTTCTGCGAGGAACCCTCTCCCCGCAGGGGGCACGACGGATCGTGCTCCGGTTTGGTGCCGGACCGGCGCAGCGCGAGCTCGTGCTGGGCCTGGACCCGGAGGGGCACGTGGTCCTGGACCGCAGCCGCGCGCACCTCGAGCCCTTCGCTCCCGACCATTCCCGGTCACTGCCCTACAGCCCCCTGGCAGGAGCCGAGGGCGTCGCCTTCGACCTGGTCGTGGACCGCTCCTGCGTGGACCTCGAGCTCGATGGCGGCCGCGCCATGGTCTCCCAGCAGATCTTCCCCGCTGCCGATACCGTCGCCGTGCTGGTCGAGCGCTCGGCATGAGCGACCTGACCGTGCTGGTCGTCGGCGAAGCGCTCACCGACGTGGTGATCGGGGCCGACGGCGCCGAGGAGGCGCGTCCGGGCGGCAGTCCGGCCAACATCGCCGTGGGGCTCGCGCGGCTCGGGGTGGCGACCGATCTGCTGTGCCGGATCGGGCCGGACGCCTACGGGGACGAGCTGCGCAGCCATCTCGAGCAGGCGGGCGTCGGCCTGGTACCAGCCATCTCGGCCGGGCCCGATCGCACCTCCACAGCCGTGGCCCGGATCGGCCCCGACGGTGCGGCGATCTACTCCTTCGACATCGACTGGGACCCGGGCCCGATCAGCGTCGGTGAGGTGCGGGTGCTTCATACGGGGTCGCTGGCGATGGTTCTGGAGCCCGGTGCGTCCGAGGTCTCGGCCGCACTCTCCGCGGCCACCCCCTCCACGCTCGTCTCCCTCGACCCCAACATCCGGCCGTCCCTCGGCCTTTCCCGGGACGAGGCGCTGGCACGGTTCGAGGTCGCCATCGGCCACGCCCACTTGGTCAAGATGAGCGACGAGGACCTCGAGTGGCTGTACCCGGGCGCGTCGCCGGGCGAGGTCGCGGCGAGGATGCACGGGGCCGGGGTGCGGCTGTTCGTGGTCACCCTCGGTGCGTGCGGATGCTTCCTCAGCACCGCCGAGTGGTCTGGCCGGATGCCGGCCGAGCCGACGACGATGGTGGACACGATCGGTGCAGGCGACGCCTTCATGTCCGGGCTGCTGTACGCCGTGCTCTCGAAGGACGGCGACGAGTCCGTGCGCACCGGTGACCTGCGCCGGCGGACGGTCGAGGGCTGGGCCCGCATCGCGCTCCGCAGCGCCGCGCTCACCGTGGGGCGTCACGGCGCCCAGCCCCCGCACCTCGCCGAGCTGCGGACGCGAACGCAGACGCAGACGCAGACGCAGACGCAGACGCAGAACGCTTCCTGATGATCGCCCCGTCCGCCCGCGGCCGGGGCGCATACTGAGAGCGACGCCGCCGCTTCGACGACGCCGCACCTCGGGTGGGCGGGTCCGATCCCGCTCCAGGAAGGATCGTCTGATGAGCGAGCAGCCAGCCATCCCCCCGCAGGCCCCGACCGTCGCGCCATCCGGTCCCCCGCCGACACCGCAGGCACCGTCGGTTCCCCCGCGGATGCCGCAGGCATCGTCGGGTCCGCACCCCGGACCGGCCCCGTCGCTGACCGCGGCTCCATCGTCAGGCACCGCGGGCACCGCCCGCTACCCCTGGTACCTGCGCTTCGCGTGGATCCTCGCGCTGGTGGCCGGGATCATCGCGTATGTGGCGACGTTCGTGATCATGCTGCTGACCCGGAACCCCACGATGCTGCCCACCGTGCTGCTGGTCGGCGCCGCGACCATCCCCCTCACGGTCCTGCTGTTCGCGCAGTCCAGCCGGGTGGGCCCGCTCGTGCCCACCCGCACCGTCCTGGTGACGGTCGCGCTGGGCGGGCTGTTCGGGATCTGCGCCGCCGGCCTGGAGGAGACCATCGCCGGCCTGCTCCTGGGCAAGGCCTCGATCCTGCTGGTCGGCGTGATCGAGGAGACCGCGAAGCTCGTGGTCCCGTTGATCGTGCTGGGCCTGGCCCATCGCAGCACCCGGGGCGGGGGCGTCGTGATCGGCATCGCGGCCGGCACCGGGTTCGCGGTCCTGGAGACCATGGGCTACGGGTTCAACGCCCTGCTGTCCAGGAGCGGCGGACTCGGCGCGCTCGACTCGACCCTGATCCTCCGCGGCATCCTCGTGCCGGCCGGGCACGTGGCCTGGACCGGCGCGATCTGCGCGGCCCTGTGGTTCCTGGTGGAGACCTCCCACAAGCTGCGCGGCGTGCTCGCCCTGGCCGTCGCCTACGTCGGCGCGATCGTGATGCACACCGCCTGGGATGCGACCACCAGCGGGATCCTCCACATCCTGATCGGTGTGATCAGCGTCGGCGCCCTGCTGACGCTCACGATCCTCGCCCATCGCGCCTTCGTGCGGCGGGCCCTTCCGCCCGCCGGGAAGGTGGCCGCCGGAACCCGTTCGACTGGCGGGGAATACACCATCCCCTCCCCTCGTTGAAAATTCACGTCAACGGCTCTCGGCACGAGCGTCGGTCGACCGGCACCGCACCCCACCAGGCCGCGTCCGCCAGCAGGCGAGGAGAACACCATGAAGAAGAACATCCACCCCGAGTACCGCCCCGTCGTCTTCCGTGACGCGAGCGCCCACCACTCGTTCCTCACCAACTCCACCCGTACGTCGTCCACCACGGTGACCTGGGAGGACGGCAAGGAGTACCCGGTGATCGACATCGAGATCTCCTCCGCCTCGCACCCCTTCCACACCGGCCGCGCCGCCGTGCGCGACGCCGCGGGCCGGATCGAGCAGTTCCGTCGCCGCTACGGCCGCACCGGGGTCCTGACCGCCTGACCGCGTCCGGTCAGACGGTCGCGTCCCGGGCCCCCAACCACGGCGCAAGGTGATCCTCGGCGCCGAGCCACGGGGCAAGACCGTCGGACCACTCGTCCGCCGTGAGCAGGCTGCGCCCGAAGGCCCCGCGCACCCGCTCCCGATCGGCCGGGTCGACGCCGGTGACCACCAGGCGCGTCGTGGGCAGCTCGAGACCCGCCTTCCACACGGCGCCGACGGAGACCTGACCGCCGGCGCCGTCCCATTGGCAGATGCTGTCGGGCCGGTCAGGGACCCAGAACCGACCCCGGCTGCGCAGCTTCCCGGATCCCAGGTCCTCGATGTTCTCGAGCAGGCGCTGCGGATGGAACGGTCGCCGGGAGGTGAGGTCGAGCGTCCAGGTGCCGTGCGCGGTCAGGCCGCCGTAGGGCTCGACGTATCGCATGTCGCGTCGGCGCAGGCCGACGAGATGATCGAGGTGCCCTCCGAGAACCTGGTCGAGCCCGACCTCGTGCGGCCCGGCTGCGAGGATCTGATCCGGGGCACGCAGATGCTCCAGCAGCTCAGCGCCCTCCGAGCGAGGATCTCCGTCCACGACGAGCAGGTCGGAGTATTCGATCTGCGCGGCGAGCGCCTCGCCGACGCTTCGCTGGTCCCCGTCGGCCCATTGCACGCCGCGCTCGGCGAGCGTGGCGTCCCCGAGCAGATCATCCAGTGCGGAGTCGGAGGAGAGCACCGCAGCGGCACCTGCGAGATGCCAGCGGTCCTGATGGGGCTGCAGAGTTCCCACCACGACCGTGGGATCGGCGCTGAGGGGAGGTGCGAGCAGCACACCGGCGCACCGGGGATCCCCCGCGAGACGGGCCAGGGTCGGCACGGCGTCCTCGCGCATGGCGCAGGAGACGCACGGGTGCTCGAGGTGGATGACCTCGTCCTCGATCACACCGTCGGCCCGCAGGATCAGGCGGCGCAGTGCGGCAGAGGCCGCATCCACCTCGTAGCGGAGCTCGACCACGCCCTGGCCGTCGAGCAGCAGGCTCGCGACCAGCGCATCCCGGAGCACCGGATCGATGGCCGTGACCACGGCGACAGGCAGGGAATGCCCATCACCCCGCGGTCGTTGAAACTGATCGAACCCGTGGACGTCGGTCATGCCGACACCACCTTCCTTACTTGACGATAACGATTCTCATTAATAGTATCGCTGAGCATGTCCCAGCACTGTCAAGTCACCGGAGCCGCACCGAGCTTCGGGAAGTCCATC
Organism: Brachybacterium sp. AOP3-A1-3; assembly: GCF_052378285.1. Classification (NCBI taxonomy): domain Bacteria; kingdom Bacillati; phylum Actinomycetota; class Actinomycetes; order Micrococcales; family Dermabacteraceae; genus Brachybacterium; species Brachybacterium sp. AOP3-A1-3. The sequence continues at coordinate 51,914 of NZ_JBQSXM010000009.1, forward strand.
TCCCACTCGCATCGACGCACCTCGCGCCGGTTCGACCCCAACATCCAGCGCAAGCGGTTCTACGTCCCGTCCCTGGGCCGCACCGTGAGGCTCCGAGTCTCCGTACGCGGCCTGCGCACCATCGATCGCCGCGGGATCGAGGCCGTCGTGGCCGAGATCCGTTCCCGCGGCGAGAAGATCTGAAAGGAGCCATACCCATGGCCAGGAAGAACGACGTGCGCGGCACCGTGAAGCTGCGCTCCACCGCCGGCACCGGCTACACGTACATGACCAGCAAGAACCGCCGGAACACCCCGGATCGGCTCTCTGCCCGCAAGTTCGATCCGCGCGCTCGCGCCGTCGTCGAGTTCCGCGAGGAGCGCTGATGGCGAAGACCTCGAAGATCGCCGCTGACCAGCGCCGACGGAGGACCGTCGCCCGGCACGCCGAGCACCGCGCCGCCCTCAAGGCCGCGATCAAGGACCCGTCGACGACCCTCGCCGAGAAGGTCCAGGCCCAACGTGCCCTGCAGCGTCTACCACGGGACGCCAGCCCCACCCGCCTGCGCAACCGCGACGCGATCGACGGCAGGCCCCGCGGCTACCTGCGGACCTTCGGGCTCTCGAGAGTCCACTTCCGGGCCGCAGCCCACCGCGGTGAGCTGCCCGGCATCACGAAATCCAGCTGGTGACCACGACGCGCCGCGGTGAGGAACCGGGCCCGTCCGGTCGCCTGCCAGCCACAACAACAACCCCAACCACAACGTTCCGGTGAGAGATCACCCGGAGAGGACTCGACCATGAAGACAGCTATCCATCCCGAGTACCGCAGCGTCGTCTTCCGCGACGCGAGCGCCGACTTCTCGTTCCTGACCCGCTCCACCCGTACCTCCGACAAGAGGGTGACCTGGGAGGACGGCAGGGAGTACCCCGTGATCGACGTCGAGGTCTCCTCGGCTTCCCACCCCTTCTACACCGGCAAGGCGACCGTGCTCGACACCGCAGGCCGGGTCGAGAAGTTCCGTCGTCGCTACGGGAAGTCCGCCCCTCAGCCGGCCGCCGCTGACGATGCCGGTGCCGGTGCCGGTGCCGCAGAGACTGCGGGTGCCTGATGAAGGTTCGCTCCTCGCTGCGGTCCCTGATCCGCAAGCCCGGCGCCCAGGTGGTGCGTCGCCGCGGCCGGATCTACGTGATCAACACGAAGGACCCCCGGTTCAAGGGTCGGCAGAAGGGCTGATCCGACGGGCAGGTCCCGATGCCCGGCGCCCTTGATCGAGCCGTACGTTCTGTGCAGACAGGCCTCACTCTCCGTACAGAACGCACGGCTCGTTCTGTCGTCAGGACGGGTCGGTGGCTCTCTGTCGTCAGGACGGGATGAGGTTCTCGCCTGAGCGACGGCGGGCTGATCTTGTGCTCCCCTTCCTGCCCTTGACCCCGCGCACTACCGTAGAAGCACGCCCATACCGGACGTGCCGAGGAAAGGCGCCTCCCATGACGACACCACCAGCGACGACGGAGTCGGCCACGTCGCAGTCATCGACTGCAGCGACGGAGAAGGGTCTGCCGCTGCTGGAGACAGACGTGCTCGTCGTCGGCGCCGGGCCCACCGGACTGATGGCCGCCCTGGTCCTATCCCGGCGCGGGGTGCCTGCCCTCGTGATCGACGCCAAGGCCGGACCCACGCGGGAGTCGCGAGCGATCGTGGTCCAGGCGCGCAGCATGGAGATCTACGACCAGCTGGGTCTCGCGCAGGAGGTGATCGACGGGGCCGTGGCCGCGGAGGGCATGCAGATCCGTGCGGAGAGCGCGTCGGGCGGTCTGCTGTCGAGCGCGAGCGGCGTCGACATCGAGCGCATGCAGCAGGGTCAGACTCCGTTCCCCGGAGTCCAGGTCTTCGAGCAGTCCCGGAACGAGGAGCTGCTGGCCCGGGTCCTCGCCGACGAGGGCCGTCCGGTCCTGTGGCGGCATGCGCTGGAGTCGCTGGACGCACCCTCCGGAAGCCCGGTCGAAGCACTGGTCAGCAGCCCGGACGGGCCGCTGCGGATCCGGGCGCGCTGGTGCATCGGCGCCGATGGGGCGAGCTCGACCGTGCGCCACGAGCTGGGCCTGCCCTTCGACGGTGTCACCGATGACGCGACGTTCTGCGTGGCAGATCTCCACGGCGTCACCGGGCTGCCCGACAAGTCCCTGGCCGCCCGCTTCGGGGACGAGAAGTTCGCGGTCCTGTTCCCGCTCGGGCCCGGCGGCCATGTGCGGCTGATCTGGCTGCACGGCGATGAGCATCCCGAGCAGGAATCTGCCCTCGCGGAGGCCCGCGCCGACCTCGACATCGACTACGACAGGGTCGACTGGTTCTCCACCTACCGCGTGCACCACCGCATCGCCCCGCGCTTCCGGCAGGGTGCCGCCTTCCTCGCCGGCGATGCCGGGCACGTGCATTCACCCCTCGGCGGCCAGGGCATGAACACCGGCCTGCAGGATGCCCACCACCTCGCGCACCTGCTGGCCGACGTCACCTCCGGGCGGTGCACCGAGGCGGCTCTGGACCGCTACGACAGCGAGCGTCGACCCGTCGCGACGACCCTGATCACCGCCACCGACCGCGCCTTCGGGCTCGTCGCCCGACCCGGCCGCGGCACGGCCTTCCTGCGCCGACGGGCCCGGGATGTGATGGCCGAGCTCGCGCCGCGGCTGCTCAGCACGCGTCTCGGCCCCTACGTCGGCGGCCTGCTCGGCCAGTACCGGATCCGCTACCACCCGGTGCCCGCGGAGGCGCCGGTGCCGCAGTGGGCCACCGATCCCGCCGTCGGCCTGCGCCTTCCCCCGACCGCGGAGAACGCCGAGGCCCTGCGCGCGATGAGCTGGCAGCTCCACACCTATGGGGCCGACGCCGGCCGGCCGATCGACGTCCCGACCTGGGTCGATGGACCGCTGAACTTCTCCCCGGACCCCCAGGCCCGGCTCCGCACGGATCGGCTGTATCTCGTGCGGCCCGACGGCTACGTGGCCGCGTCGCTCCCGGTGCACGCCGGCTCCTCCGCCGTCCATGAGGTGCGAGCGGCCCTCGCGGCCTACGACGTCATCGCATGACCGGTGGGCCCGGCGTCGAACGGCGGGCTCGACCTCGGTGCGCCGGGACGAGAGCGCACGACCCCACACATAGGGTGCCGGGATGGACCTCCACGACATCGCCGCCCGGATCGAGAAGCTCTCCACCCAGTACGCGGAGGTCTACGGCATCGAACGCTCCGGCGAATGGGCGCTGCTCAAGCTCACCGAGGAGGTCGGGGAGCTCGCGCAGGCGCACCTGACCGCGACCGGGCAGAGCCGCGACCGCGGGCTGGCGGCCGATGCTCAGCGGAAGGTGCTGGCCGACGAGGTGGGCGACGTGCTCGGCATGTGCCTGGTCTATGCGCAGCAGATGGGCATCGACCCGGTCGAGGCAGTCACCGAGAAATGGTTCCAGTACGAGCGCGCGGTGCCGGCGCGGGATTCGGCGGGCACGGGGCCGACGGGAACGGCCGCGGCCACCGGCGTCGGATCAGCCGCGACCACGGGTGCCGGACCGGCCGCGGCCACCGGCGTCGGACCGGCCGCGACCACGGGCGCCGGATCATGAGCCTCGGGGTCTCGATCAAAGCCGTCCTGCTGGACGCCGACGGCCGCGTGCTGCTGGGACGGAACCCGCGTCAGGAATGGGAGCTGCTGGGCGGCCGGCCCGACCCCGAGGACGCCTCGCCCCAGGACACGCTGCGGCGCGAGCTCCTCGAGGAGGCCGGCCTCGCGGTCGACGTCGGCCCGATCCTGGACTCGTGGATCTACGACCTCGGCGAGCTGGGACGGGTCTGCATCGTCACCTACCGCGCGACCCTCCCCAACAGCTCGTCGCTGCAGGTCAGCGAGGAGCACTCCGATCTGCGCTGGTTCACGGCCGACGAGGTGCTCACCGCCCCGATGCCGCAGGGCTACAAGGACTCCGTCCGCAGGGCGCGTTGACGGGACGGCGGGCTCCCTGACGGGACGGCGGGCGCACTGACGGGCCGGCGTCAGGCCTTCAGCCCGTAGTGGTCGGCGACCGTCCGGGACAGATCCTTGGCCTCCTCGGCGGTCGGCGCCTCGGCGAACACCCGGATGACCGGCTCGGTGCCGGAGAAGCGGATGGTCAGCCAGGAGTCGTCGGCGAAGTACACCTTGCAGCCGTCCTCCCAGGAGGTCCGGTCGATCTCCCGCTCGAAGCCGGGCAGATCGTGCTCCTCGAAGATCCGTCGCTGCAGCTCGTCGCGGCGCGCGGGCGTGTAGCCGTAGGAGGACTCCTCCATCACCAGCTCGCCGTAGCGCGCCACGAGGTCCGCATAGATCGCCGAGAGCGTCTTCCCGGAGCGGGCCACCATCTCCACCAGCAGGCTGCCGGCGTAGATGCCGTCCTTCCCGGGGATGTGGCCGCGCACGGTGAGCCCGCCGGAGGACTCGCCGCCGATGACGGCGTCCGTCTCCGCCATCTTCGAGCTGATCCATTTGAAGCCCACGGGGACCTCGTGGCAGACCTCGCCATGAGCGGCGGCGACCCGATCCAGCAGGTGCGTGGTCGAGAGGTTGCGGACCACGGGCCCGCTCCACCCCTTGCCGGTGAGCAGGTACTCGTACAGCAGCACGAGCACCTGGTTGGGGCTGAGGTAGTTCCCGAGGTCGTCGATGATGCCGAGCCGGTCCGCGTCGCCGTCGGTGGCGATGCCGAGGTCTGCACCCTGATCCAGGACCGCCTGGCGCAGCGGCGAGAGCGAGCCCTCCGCGGGGGACGGCATGCGGCCGCCGAACAGCGGATCGTGGCGGGCGTTGATGACGGAGACCTCGCAGCGGGCGCTGACGAGGATCGTCTGCAGGCTGGTCTGGGCCACGCCGAACATGGGGTCCAGCACCACCGAGAGGTGGGCGTGGCGGATGGCGTCCAGATCCAGCTGCTCGATGATCGCGTCGAGATACCAGTTGATCGAGCTCTGCTGGGTGACCAGCGGGCTGTCCGCCACCTCGTGCGGGGCCAGGGAGCGCACCGCAGCCGGGTCCAGGGTCCTGACGTGCGCGGTGATCTCGTCGGTGACCTCGAGCTCGGCATCGCGACCACCCTCGGTGAACACCTTGATGCCGTTGTACAGAGCGGGATTGTGGGAGGCCGTGACCGTGATCCCGTAGGCGCTGCCCTTCTGCTTCACGGTCCACATGCACATCGGGGTGGGGACCGGGCGGGTGATCACGGTGACCGGCACGTCATTGCCGGCGAGCACCTCGATCGCCCACCAGGCGGCGACATCGGAGAGGAAGCGACGGTCGTAGCTGAGCACGACTCCGCGCTCGACCACTCCCTCGTCATGCATCCTGTCGGCGAGCCCCTGCGCGAGCAGGCGGACGTTCTCCCGGGTGAACTCGTCGCCGATGATGGCGCGCCAGCCGCCGGTGCCGAACTCGATCATGGGAAATCCTCCTGGGGTAGCGGTGTTCTCCGGGGTCGTCGCGATGCGCTCAGACCGCGACTGTCCGGGTGTTCTGGGGAGCCTGCTGGCCGCCGTCGAAGTACTCGACGACGTCGGCGGGGACGGGCGGGATGTCGTAGGGGACGCCGCCGTTCCGGATCGACTCGGCCCCGTAGACGCCGGTCGCCACGGCCTCCCGGGCCGCGATGACGGAGACGTCGGTGATCCCGCCCTCGCGGGCGAAGCGCAGGAACTCTGCGACCAGGCTCGGGTCGGCGCCACCGTGGCCGCCGTCGGCCCGCGCGATGACCTCGACCGCGTCGGGGCGGCCGGGCCCGGAGCGGCGGGACTCCCAGATGTGGATCTGGTCGCCGCTGCCGTCTCCCATGTTCTCGATCCGTCCGGCGTCGCCGATGACGGTGTAGTTGCGCCAGTAGTCGGGGGTGAAGTGGCACTGCTCGTAGGAGGCGAGCACCCCGTTGTCGAGCGTCATGCTCAGCATCGAGATGTCCTCGACGTCCACGACGGGGTTGAGCTCCTTCTGCTCCGTGGGCGGCCAGTTGTCCTCGTCGTACCAGTCCCACATGCGACGGTCGGAGTTGTCGCGGCGATCGGTGACGTCTCCGTAGACGGCGAGGTCGCCGATGCCGGAGACGCGGCGCGTGTAGCCGCCGGCCAGCCAGTGGATCACGTCGATGTCGTGGGCGCCCTTCTGCAGCAGCAGAGAGGTCGCCTTGGAGCGGTCCGCGTGCCAGTCCTTGAAGTAGAAGTCGCCGCCCGTGCCCACGAAGTGGCGGCACCAGATCGCCCGCACCCGGCCGATGCGCCCAGAGTCGACGATGGCCTTCATCTGCCGGATCACCGGCATGTGGCGCATGTTGTGGCCGACGAACAGGCGCGTGCGCTTCTCCATCGCGAGGGCGAGCATCGCGTCGGTGTCCTCGACCCGGATCGCCATGGGCTTCTCCGAGAAGGTGGGGATGCCGGCGGCGAGCGTCTTCAGCGCGACCTCGGCGTGGGCGAAGTCGGGGGTCAGGATCATGACCGCGTCGACCTCGTGCTCCGCGAGCAGCTGGTCGACGTCGTCGACGGTCGCGACGTCGTCCCCGAACAGCTCGCGGGCCGAGTCCTTGCTGCGAGGCGTCGGGTCGGCCACGACCGTGACGCGGGATCCCTCCCCCGGCTGGTGGGCGTGGCGGGCGAGGCCGCCTCGGGCGCCGAAGCCGACGACTCCGATCTTGAGGTCAGACATGAAGGGAACCACTTTCGATGAGGTGCATGACGCGCTTCGTCCCATCCTCCCCCGAGCAGGGTCGGCGCGGGAGGCGAACGCTCCACGAGTTTGAACCGATTTACAAAGTAGGTGAAAGCATTTACTCTCGATCTCACCCTGTCAAGGTGCCGATGCCGACGGGTGAGTGCCGCCTCCCCGGGGCGCCGACCGAGAGGACCGATCTCGTGACCACCTCGACAGCGCAATCCCCCGCACCGCCCCCGCAGGTGGTGAGGGCCGCTCGGAGCACATCGTCCGCGCCCCGGAGACCACGGGGCACCTTCCGCAACCGGGTGCGGAAGGACTGGCAGATGCTCGTCCTGATGATCCCTGGGGCCCTGTGCCTGCTGCTGTTCTTCTACGTCCCCATCCTCGGCAATGTCATCGCCTTCCAGGACTACTACCCCTTCATCACGATCCCCGAGGCCGAGTGGGTAGGGCTGTGGAACTTCATCGACCTGTTCAACGACGAGCAGTTCCTGATCGCTCTGCGCAACACGCTCGTGCTGGCGGTCGTCCAGCTGGTGCTGTTCTTCCCGGTCCCGATCGTGCTCGCGCTGATCGTCGACTCGGTGATGACGCCGCGCTTCCGCAAGGCCTTCCAGTCGATCGTCTACCTGCCGCACTTCCTGTCATGGGTGCTGGTCATCGCCCTGTTCCAGCAGATGCTGGGCGGCGCTGGGTTCATCAACCAGTTCCTGGCCTCCCATGGCATGGACACGATCCCCTTCATGACCAACCCGAGCACTTTCCCCCTGCTGGTGACCCTGCAGGTGGTCTGGAAGGACGCCGGATGGGGAATGATCATCTTCCTCGCGGCGCTCGCTTCCATCCCGGCCTCGTTGTACGAATCCGCCGCGACGGACGGCGCAGGACGCCTCCATCGCATCTGGCATATCACGCTTCCCGGCATGCGCCCGGTGATCGTGCTGCTGCTGATCCTGCAGCTCGGGTCGATCCTCACCGTCGGCTTCGAGCAGTTCATCCTCCAGCGAGACGCCGTCGGCCCCGATGCCGCCGAAGTGCTCGACACGTACAGCTACTACGCGGGCGTGATCGACGGCAGCTGGTCGATGGGCGCGGCCGCCGGCCTGGCCAAGGGAGTCGTGGGCACGGTCCTCATCCTCGCCTCCAACAAGATCGCCCACCTGCTCGGTGAGGACGGCATCTACCGCGGGAGCAGCAAGTGAGCACATCGACCACGCACCCCCTCGAGAACTCGACACGCTCCGCGCTGCCGGACGAACGGGGATTCCACCGACGGCTCTGGGACCTGATCGGCGGACGCTCGGAACGGCCCGCATGGATGGAGAGGCCCTCCCCCTCGCTGACCCTCCTCAAGACCCTCGTGATCCTCGCGATCTCGATCTCGATCCTGGTGCCGATGCTCGTCGTGGTCTCCACCTCGCTCGCCTCGGACGCAGAGATCCGCGAGGCCGGCGGCTACGTGCTCTTCCCGACCGAGCCGACGCTCGAGGCATACCGCACCATCTTCGCCAGCCCGCTCATCTTTCGCTCGCTGGGTGTGAGCGTGCTGGTGACGGTGGCTGGAACGCTCATCGCGCTGTTCGTGACGATCACGATGGCCTACGCCCTCAGCCGCCCGGTCCTGTTCGGCAAGCCGATGCTGTTGGCGATCGTGCTGACGATGTTCTTCTCCCCCGGGCTGATCCCGCTGTACCTCATGATCAAAGAACTGCACATGCTGGACAGCCTGTGGTCCCTGATCCTGCCGACGGCATTCGCCGCCTTCAACTTCATCGTGATGCGCTCGTTCTTCATGGCGCTGCCCCAGGAGCTGCTCGAAGCCGCCCGCATCGACGGGGCCAGCGACTTCCGGATCCTCTGGCAGATCGTCATCCCGCTGTCGAAAGCGGTGATCGCCGTGATCGGGCTGTTCTACGCGGTGGCGTACTGGAACGCCTTCTTCAACGCGATGCTCTACATCAACGACCAGGAGCTCTGGCCGATCCAGCTCATCCTGCGCAGCTACGTCATCCAGGGCACATCGATGACTGCGGACCAGCTCGGCGTCCAGCAGACCGCCGCCCCGCAGTCGATCAAGATGGCCGTCGTCGTCGTGGCGCTGGTCCCGATCCTGCTGGTCTACCCCTTCCTCCAGAAGTACTTCTCCAAGGGCGTCATCACCGGCGCCGTCAAGGGCTGAACGAACTGCCCTCGAGAAAGGCACCCATGAGCCCCGAACCCCGACGTCGCCACGTCCTCGCCGCCGCCGGAGCACTCACGCTCGGAGCCGGCGCCGCCTCGTGCGGCCCCCGGCCCGAGCCGGAGCTTCCCGACGTCCCGGACATCACCCTGCCGACCTATCAGCCGTTGGAAGGACTCGCCCCGGATCTGGTCGGCAATGCCGATGGTCTCCATGACGCGTACCTGACGGTCCCCGAGCAGCTGATCTCGACCACCTCAGGCAGACCCATCACCTCGGGCACGATCTCCGGCCTGACCCAGACCTTCCAGACCCCTCCTCCGCCGATGGACCGCAACCCCTATTGGAAGCGCCTGAACTCGGCGATGGGTGGCGTGCTCGATCTCGACGTGGTGGTGGACGACTATCCCTCGAAGTTCGCCACCACCCTGGCCTCGGGCAATCTGCCGGATCTCATGTGGGTGCCGCCGAACCAGGGCATACCCAACATCGGGCCGATGCTCGATGCGGCCTTCACCGATCTCACCGACTACCTGGCCGGCGACGCAGTGCTCGAGTACCCGAACCTCGCCGCTCTCCGGCAGGACTCCTGGCGCACCGCGGTGGTCAACGGGAGGATCTGGGGAGCTCCCATCCCGTCGACACCCTTCGGCCAGGTCTACGTCGGCAATCCGGAGGTCTGGCAGGAGGTGGACGGATTCACCGCCGAGAGCGCAGCCCAGTTCCTGGAGAAATGCCAGGAGCTGTCGATCCCGGGCAAGCGCTGGGCGCTCGAGCCCTTCCTGCCCAATGCGTTCCATATGATCGGCGAATGGTTCGGTGTGCCCAACGGATATAGGGTCGAGGAGGACCGCAGCCTCACCGCCGCGCAGCAGACCGACGAGTACCTCGAAACTCTCGAGTTCGCTCGTGAGCTGTTCGCCGCAGGGGCGTTCTATCCCGACCTGAACCTCGCGGAAGCACCCCAGCTGCTGGCCAACGGCACCCTTGCCGCGATGGTCTCGGTGGGGCCGCGCGGTGCGGCGGAGACTCGCCTGAACAATCCCGATCTCCTGGGCGACATCCTGATCCCGTTCCCTGCCGTCGACGGGCGCATCCCCACCTATGACATGGGGTACGGCACTGTCGGTTTCACCCCGTTCCGCAAGACTGCTGACGAGGCCCGCATCCGCGAGCTGCTGAGCGTGGTCGATTATCTGTCTGCTCCCTTCGGGACCACCGAGTACATGCAGGTCAACTGGGGCACCGAGGGCAAGGAGTACACGGTCGAGGACGGCAACTACGTGTTCACGGAGGCGGGGGCCCAGAACGTGCCCGGCCTGCAGAGCGCCCTGCAGATCATGGCTGCGGGCGAAGGCGTCATCTACAACCCGATCCCCGAGGACACCCGCTACATCTACGAGTGCGAGCAGGAGCTGCTGCCCCTGGCGCAGAAGAGCCCGATCAAGGGCCTGTACTCGCCGACCAACTCGCGTCTCGGCACCAAGATCAAGACCCGCCTGGACGAGGCGCGCGACGAGGCGATCCAGGGCCGCGGCACGATCGACGACTTCAAGGCCGCTCTCCGGGACTGGGAGGAGAAGGGCGGCAAGCAGATCCTCGAGGAGTTCTCAGAGCTGCTGCCGGACGACGTCCCGGTCACCCCCTCGAACCGGGTTTGAGGCGCCCGGCGTCCGGCACCCGGGTCAGGGCTGGAACGGTCCCAGGTCGGCGGTGGTCTCGCCCTCTAGGGCGACGGTCCGGTCCAGGATGTCCTCGGCGTTGACCGTATCGATCCCGGCCTCCGCTGCGGCGGTCTCGATCGGGACCCCGAACTGGATGTTCCGCTGCTTCAGCAGATCCGCCCTGCCCTCCTGATGCAGCCAGCACTTCGCCCAGTGACCGGGTGAGACCTCGACCTTCTCCGGCTCCTTCTCGTTGCAGATGTCCATCGCGAAGGGGCAGCGAGGGTTGAAACGGCATCCCTTCGGCGGGGTGATCAGGCTGGGCGGCTCGCCGAGATCCCCCACCTCGTCGAAGAGGGACTGCTGATCACCCTCCAGGCCACGGCCGGGGTCCGGGGAGGAGTCCAGCAGCAGGCGCGTGTACGGATGCTGCGGGTCGTGGATGACCTCTTCGGAGCTGCCGCCCTCGACCATCTGCCCGGCGTACATGACGTTGATGCGGTCGGCGATGTACCGGGCCGACGCGATGTCGTGCGTGATGTAGAGCAGGGCCAGGCCCTCCTCGTCGCGCAGCTTCTTGAGCAGGTTCAGCACATCCAGGCGGATGGAGACGTCGAGCATCGAGATCGGCTCGTCGCCGAGCATCACCCGCGGTTCGACGGCGAGCGCACGGGCGATCACGATCCGCTGACGCTGCCCTCCGGAGAGCTCATGGGGGTACTTGTCGATGTACTGCTCGGGCGGGGTGAGGTTCACGCGCGTCAGCAGCTCATGGATCCGCTGCTCGACCTGCTTCGCCCCACGGGCCTTGCCGTGGATCTTCAGCGCCCTGCCCAAGATGTGGCGGATCGGCTTCAGCGCGTTCAAGGAGGCGAAGGGGTCCTGGAACAGCAGCTGCACCTGGCCGTAGTACGTCAGCGCCTTGCGCCCCGTGACGTGGCTGACGGGCTTCCCCTCGAGCAGGATCTCCCCGCCGGTGGTCGGGTAGTACAGGCTCAGCAGACGGGCAACGGTGGTCTTCCCGGACCCCGACTCCCCCACCATGGCGACGATCTCGCCGCGGTGCAGCTCGAGGTCGACGCCTTCGACAGCGCGCACGACAGCGCTGCCCTTCTTGCCGCGCACGGTGAAGTGCTTGGTGACGTCACGGGCCTCGAGGACGACCTCACGCTCGGCGTCCTGTCGGGGCTGCTCGGTGCGGGTGGATGTCGTGGTCATGCTGCGTGTCCGTTCTCGGAGCGGGCGTCGGAGGGACCGGCGCCCACGGGCTCCTTCTGGGGGTCGTTGAGATGACAGGCCGCGTCGACCTTCTCGCTCACCTGCACCAGCTCGGGTCGCTTCGTGAGACAGAGGTCCATCGCCCGGGCGCAGCGCGGTGCGAAGGCGCAGCCGTCGGGGAGGTTCATGAGGTCCGGCGCCGTGCCGGGGATCCCGCGCATCTCGACCAGCGGTGCGTACAACGGCGGGAACGAGTCCCGCAGCGCCTTCGTGTACGGGTGCTTGGGGTGGTGGTAGAGCTCGGTCGACGGTCCGATCTCGACGACCTTCCCGGCGTACATGATGGCCAGGCGGTCCGAGAGCTCCAGCAGCAGGGAGAGGTCGTGGGTGACGAACACGATCGCGAATCCCAGCTCGCGCTGCAGCCGCAGCACCTGACTCATGATGGTCCGCTGCATGACGACGTCGACCGCGGTCGTGGGCTCGTCCATCACCACCAGATCGGGGTCGCAGGCCAGAGCGAGGGAGATCAGGGAGCGCTGGCGCATGCCGCCGGACATCTCATGCGGGAAGGAGTCCACCCGGTCACGAGGGATGCCGGAGAGGGCCAGGAGGTCGCCGGCCCGCTCGAGCGCCGCCTTCTCGCTCATCCGCGGATCGTGCTGGCGCAGCACGTCGACGAACTGGGCGCCGAGCCGCTTGACCGGGTTCAGGGCGTCCATCGCACTCTGCATGACGATGGCGAGCTTGTTCCACCGCAGGTGCAGCAGCTCCTTGTCGGTACGGGGCACGAGATCCGTGACGGTCCCGTCGTCCCCGTGGTAGAGCACCTTCCCGCCGACGGTGACCGCCGGCGAGCGCTGGAGGCGCAGCAGCGCAGTGGTGAGCGTCGACTTCCCGGAGCCGGACTCCCCGGCCAGGCCCAGGATCTCTCCCCGGCGCAGGGTGAAGGACGCATGGGAGACGGCGCTGACGGCGCCGTTGAGGGTCAGGTAGTCGACGCTGAGGTCCTGCACCTCGAGCAGGACATCTCCGACATCGCGACGGGTCACGGTGGGCTCCTTGAGAACTGGATGACTGCGGATTCAGGGGTTCAGCGGGCCGGCGGCCCCGGGACGGCCGATCCGTCGGGCGGATGGGCGTCTGCACCACCCGCCCGACGACATCAGGCGATCGGCTTGAGCTTGGCCATGGTCTGCCAGCCCTCCGGGCCGTACGGACGCGGAACGATGTCTCCCTCACCGAGCGGGCTCTGCGGGAAGCCCTCGAAGTTCTTGCCGCTGGCCTCGAGGAAGGAGGCCGAGGCGTTGAACGGCGCGCAGTAACCCTCCTCCACCACGATCTTCTGCATCTGCTGGCTGAGTTCGACGAGCTTGGTCTCGTCGTACTCGACGCGGGAGGCGTCCAGCAGCTCATCGAGCTCGGGATTCTGGATGCGGCCGTAGTTCCCATCGCTCGACTCCCCGATCGGGAGGGCATCCTTGGAGTGGAAGTCGGCGTAGACCGCGGAGAGATGCGGGCCGCCGCCCACCCAGCTCATGCCGATCTCGAACTCGCCGGTGCCGAACTGATCCCAGATCTGTGCGTCCGGGATCTTCAGCACCGCCACATCGAGGCCCAGCACGTCCTTGAGCTGCGCCTTCACGCCATCGGACCAGGTGGACCAGTTGACGTAGTCGGCGACCGTCTTGAAGGAGACCGGGTAGGACTCGCCATCCTTGACCAGCTTGCCGCCCTCGACGCTCCAGCCGCCGTCGGCCAGGAACTTCTTGGCGGCCTCGTGGTCCGCAGCATGCTGGACCCGATACTCCGAGGCCACGGCCTCGCCGAAGATCTTCTCGTCCATCGTGGTGGGGCTGGTCGAGGAGAGACCGATGTCGAACAGCGAATGGATCTGGTCGGTGTCCAGTGCGGCGTAGACGGCCCGGCGCACGTTCTTGTCGTCGAACGGCGCCTTGGCCGTGTTGAAGATGAGGCTCTCCGTGCCCACCAGCTCCACGGTCCAGTAGTGGTTGCCCTTGGCCACGATCGTGTCCTCGGCGTTCTGCAGCGAGAGGGTCGCCACATCCATCGTGCCCTGCAGGATCATCGACTTGCCGATCTCGGCGCTGCCGTACGGCGTCCAGTTCACGGTGCCGATGTGATCCCAGGCGCCCATGAAGTGGTCGTCGCGGACGGCGAAGGAGACCCGCTGCGGGGTGAACTCCTTCACCACCAGTGGAGAGGAGGTCACGGGATCGGCGTTGGTGAACGATGCGAGGTCCTCGGCAGAGAAGACGTGCTCGGGGTACAGCGGCACCTCCGCGAGTTTGCGATCGCCGCTGATGTCGGCGTTCTCCTCGCTCCAGGTGACCTCTGCGACGAGGTCGTCGACCGCGGTGACCTCGAAGTCGTAGCTGGTGACGGTGGCCTTCTGCTTCTCAGCCTGCTTCGGCAGCTCCATCACCGTGTAGACCAGGTCCGCGGTGGTGATCTTCTCGCCGTCCGACCACGTCGCGTCATCGCGCAGGGTCACGGTGGCCTTCCGGGCCTCCGGATCGAAGTCGATGCTCTCGGCGAGCCACGGGACGATCTCGTACTTGTTGTTCACGTCGGCGTATCCGAGCGTGTCGTAGAGGTAGTTCGAGCCGATCACGCCGTCGGTCGGGGAGAACGGGTTGAAGTTCTCGATGAACGTGGGACGTGGACCGAAGGAGTTGACGTTTATGGAGGCCTTGGCCCCGTCGCCGCCCCCGTCACCGGCGGTCTTGTCGAAGCTGCATCCGGCGGCCGCGCCGACGGCGGCCGCCGCAGCTGAGCCGGCGAGGAAGGTGCGTCGCGTGGAGCTCGTGGTCATGTCTGTACCTCTGATTCGTGCGGAAGGAACATCAGGGAGAACTGCAGGGGGTGGAACAGTCAGTTCGATGCCGTGACGGCGGTGCGCTGCTCTGCGCGTGCCTCGGCCCGCTGACGTCTGAGGAAGGCGCGGACGACCTTCTCGTTGCCTGTCCGCAGCTTCGGGTTGGTGACCTCGTCCAGGCCGAAGTTCACCATCGCCGTCGCGGTGCCGATCACGGCGATCGCGAGGCCGGGGGGCAGGAACCACCACCAGAAGCCCAGGGTGAGCGCGCCCTGGTTCTGGGCATTGGTGATCATCGTTCCCCAGGAGATGACGCCGCCGGTGGAGACGCCCAGGAAGTTCAGCCCGGCCTCGGCGAGGATGCCGGCCATGATCGCGGCCAGGAAGCGCGCGGAGATGATGCCCAGCAGATGCGGCATGATCTCGAACAGGACCAGGCGCCAGGTCTTCTCGCCCAGCAGCTTGGTGGCCATCGAGAAGTCGCGGCCGCGCAGGGTGAGGGTCTGGGCGCGCATGTACCGGGCCATGCCGGGCCACTCGAAGATGCCGATGAGGAAGGCCATCATCACCCAGCCCATCCCGGCCGATCCGGGCCCGCCCGCGGCGGAGATGTACCCGGCCGCGATCAGGGTCAGGGCGAAGGACGGCATGGTCATGAAGACATTCGTGATCGCATTGACGACGGTGTCGTACGCCCCGCCGATGAAGCCGGCCGAGACGCCCAGGAGGGCACCGATCGTGCAGGCCAGCAGTGCGGAGAGAGTCCCGACGGCGAGTGAGCCGCGGGCACCGGCGATGAGCTGGGACAGCACGTCCTGGCCCGAGATCGTGGTGCCCAGGAGGTGCCCGCCCCGCAGCGGCGCGCTGGCGACGTAGTCGTAGTCCACGTCCAGGGGGCCGAAGCCGTAAACCTTCAGGATCAGGTCGCCGAAGATCGCGATCCCGGCGCAGAGGCCGAAGGCGGCCAGGCCGATCTGCACGCGGCGGTTGTGGAGGAATCCGGTGAACATGGGAGTGCCTCAGTTCGTGTCGGCCGCGCGCGGATCGAGGAGCACGTAGATCGAGTCGGCGATGAAGTTCGCGACGATCGCGGTGAAGGTCAGCAGGAGCAGGACCGTCTGCATGACCGGGAAGTCGTGCCCGGTGATGGAGGTCTGCAGCAGGTACCCCATGCCGGGATAGGTGAACACGGCCTCGATGAGCACCGCGCCGCCGATCACGCCGCCGATCGCCATCGCCAGACCGGTGACGTTGGGCAGGAGCGCGTTCCGCGCCGCATAGCTGAACAGCACCTTCTTCTCCGGCAGGCCCTTCGCGCGGGCCATCAGCACGTAGTCCTCGGTGACGGTGGCGACCATGACGTTGCGCATCGAGAACAGCCAGCCGTTGAAGCCGATGAAGATCAGGGCGAACATCGGCAGGGCGCCGTAGTACACGACGCTGAGGAGGAAGTAGAAGTTGTTCAGGGACATCGGGACCGACGTGTCGTATCCGCCTGAGACCGGGAACCATTCCAGCGTGATCGAGAAGATCCACAGCAGCACCAGCGCGATCCAGAAACCCGGGAAGGCGTGGAAGAACGTGGACAGCGGAGCGAACCAGGAGTCGAAGCGGTTGCCGGGCTTCCACCCCATGACCGCGCCGAGGATCGTGCCGATGATCCAGGCGACGATCGTGCTCACCCCGATCAGGAACAGGGTCCACGGCAGCGCCTGCAGCACGATCTCGGAGACCGGGGTGGGGTAGTGCGCGGTCGAGACACCGAAGTCGAACTTCGCCACGCCCACCCAGTAGTCGAAGTACTGGTGGACGATGTTCTCGGTGGGGTTGCCGTACATGCGGCGCACGGAGGCGACCTGGGAATCCGACGGCGGCTCGCCCGTGGTCTGTCGGATCTTGCGCAGGATCGCCTCGGCCGGGTCGCCGGGCATGAAGCGCGGGATGAAGAAGTTCAAGGTGACCGCAGCCCAGATCACCACGAGATAGCTCCCCAGGCGGCGCAGGAAGTACGCCCCGCGGCCACCTGCTCCGCGACGGCGCTTCGCACCGGTCACGCCGGGGAGAGCGGACTCCGGGCGGAGCGGTTCTTCCAGGGCGACCTCACGTCGACCGGTCGCGGTGGGCTGCGTCATCGCTGAGCCTCACGGGTCATCGTCGGTTCTCCGGCTTCTCGGGGACGGTACGCGGGCGGTCTTCGCGGAGAGCATCAGAACGGTGCCCCACCCCGGCGACGACCATGTCGCGATGTGCGGACAGTCACGTTCGCAAAAGGATTTACGAAGCGTAAGCGGCGATCCCCGAAAACGTCAACTGCGGATCAGCGACCGGAGAATCCGTCACCACTTCGTGACCTGACCTGCACCATCGCAGCAGGTGGCCGCCGAGGCCGTGCCGGTCCAGGGATCGGCACGGGCCGGGGATCGGGTCCTGCTGCCTCAGCCGCCGGTGCGGCCGAAGACATGCTCCTCAGCGAGGGCGAGGCGCATCGGCCGCTTCTCGAGGTCGAGCAGCAGCACCTCGTTGGTCCCCTCGCGCACGAGCGGAGCGGGCACGTAGAGGGTCTGCTGCGGGCCGATGTTCCAGTAGCGACCCACGCAGAAGCCGTTGACGTAGGCGACACCGTGCCCGGCCGCAGAGACGTCGAGGAAGGTGTCCGCTGCGCCGTCGGCCTCGAAGGAGGCGCTGACCAGCACGGGCAGGGCGTCGTCGAGCACCGTCGACGTGCCGGACTCCGCCACACCGACGGCCCCTCGAGCCCCGTCGGCCCCCTCCGCGCCGACCGACTCGGCTCCGACTGCCAGCTGCGCGAGCTCGGCACCCATGTCCTCGAGCGGCCAGGCGTCGGCCTCCCAGTCGTTGAGGAAGCGGATGGTCTGCCACACGCCGCCGAGGATGCCCTTGCGCTCCCCCAGCCGCGGACCGAAGTTCACGCGGCCGAGGTTCTCGACCAGGATCTCGACGCGCACGGTACGACGGCCGCCGTCGGGCAGGAGTCGGTCGGCGAAGGGGCTCAGCTCGACCGTGGCGGGGTCGATGTCCCGCACCTCGTTGCCCACCACGCCGGCGGCGCCGACGTAGATCCCGTCGACGTAGACCCACGCGCGATCGTGCAGGTCGTAGAGCTTCAGCGGGGAGATCTCGGTGCGCCCCTCGCGCACGGAGGCGGCGATCTCGATGTCGCGGCTCAGGCGCAGCAGGCCGCGCTCGAGGCCGAGATCCTCGAAGGAGGGCGGCGTGGGATGCACCTCCGCGGCGCGCGTGAAGCGCTCGGTGGAGCGCAGGGCGACGACCTTCTCGATCGCCACCTCGGCCGCGGGGAGCCGGGCAGGGACAGCGTCGAGGCCCAGGAGGGCCAGGTGCTCCTCGAGCGGCGGCAGCTCGACGTGGCGGGCGATGACCTCACGGAACGCGCGGAACTTCGCGGTGAGCTCGCCGTTCTCCGCGATCGGGGCGTCGTAGTCGTAGCTCGTGGTGGTGGGCTGGAGCGCCTCGTCATGGTTGGCGCCGGCGCGCAGGCCGAAGTTGGTGCCGCCGTGGGCCATGTAGAAGTTGACGCTCATGCCGTTGTCGAGCATGTCGGCGAGCTCGCCGGCGGCATCGCCCCCGGTGCGCTCGTGATGCTCCTCGCCCCAGTGGTCGAACCAGCCGTTCCAGAACTCCATGCACATCTGCGGCTGGGCGGGCAGCTCCTCCTGCGCCATCGTGAGCACCTCGAGCGCGCGCGAGCCGAAGTTCACGGTGCCCAGCGCGCCCTCGACGGTCCCGCCGGTGAGCCACATGCGGGCCGGTCCGTCGGAGGTCACCAGCAGCTCGTCGATCCCGCGGGCGAGCAGACCGTCGCGCAGGTGCGCGAGGTAGGTCCTGTCGTCGCCGAAGCTGCCGTACTCGTTCTCCACCTGGACCATCACGACGTTGCCGCCGCGGCTGGCCTGCCGCTGCGCGATCACAGGGATGAGCTGGTCGAACCAGGCGTCGACGAGGGCGAGATAGGCGGCGTTGCGGTTGCGCAGGCGCAGGTTGCGGTCGGCGAGGATCCAGCCGGGGAACCCGCCGTTCTCCCACTCGGCGCAGATGTAGGGACCGGGGCGGACGATCGCGTCCAGGCCCTCCTCGCCGGCGATGTCGAGGAAGCGGCCGAGGTTCGCGATGCCCTCGAAGTCGACGACGTCCGGAGCCGGCTGATGGACGTTCCAGGCCACATAGGTCTCCACCGTGTTGCAGCCCATCGCGACCAGGCGACGCAGGCGATCGCGCCACTGGTCGGGGTGGACCCGGAAGTAGTGGATCGCCCCGGAGATCACGAGGTGGGGGTCTCCGGCGCGGAGGAATCCGTCGGGCGTGGGCTGCAGCAGGGCGGTCATCGGTGGTCGTCCTCTCGGTGAAACGTCTTACGCCCAGTGTCTCAGGAATTCCGAGGGCGGCGCGCGCCGTCCGCGCCCTCTCAGCCGGCCTGCTCGGCGAAGATCTCCGTGAAGCGCCCACCACGGGCGAGCAGCTCGTCGTAGCGCCCACGCTCGACCACGTGGCCCTCGTCGACCACGAGGATCTCGTCCATGCCGCGCAGGGTCCAGGCCCGGTGCGAGACGACGATCGTGATCCTGTCGGCCCGCGAGCGCTGCAGCTCGCGGAAGATGTCCTGCTCCGCTTCGGCGTCGATCGCGCTGGTCGGTTCATCGAGGATCCAGATCGGTGCCGCGCGCAGGTGGATGCGGGCCAGGGAGATCCGCTGCCACTGCCCTCCCGAGAGCCCCACTCCCCCGTCCCACTGGGACCCCAGCTGCTGGTCCAGGCCCTTGTCGAAGCCGCGCACCATGCCGGCGGCGTTCGCCGCTTCGAGCGCCGCCCACATCTCCTCGTCGCGCACATCGGTGCGCGGGGTGCCCAGCTGGAGCGATTCGCGCACCGTGAGCTCGTAACGCCCGAACTCCTGGGTGAGGGTGCCGAAGTGCCCTACCCAGTCCTGGAAGGGCATGTCCGCGCGGGTGCGTCCGTCGATGCTGATCTCGCCGTGCTGCGGGTCCAGGGTGCCCACGATCGAGTTGACCGAGGTGGTCTTGCCGGCGCCGTTCACTCCGACCAGGGCCACGATGCTGCCCTTGTCGATCCGGAGATCGAGGTTCACCAGCGACGGTTCGTCCTTGCCCTCATAGGTGTGGGAGACGCCCCGGACCACGAGGGAGAGCGCATCGCGGGCGAGCGAGGGGTCCCGTCCCTCGCGCCGCATGGCCAGCAGCTTCTGGTACCGCTCGAAGGGAGCCCCGCCCTCGACGATCTGCCCGAGGTTCGAGCCGAGGGAGCCGACGGCGCCCATCGCCGCCATCACCCCGTAGACGCCGCCGGCCGCAGCCGGGCCGTACTGCACGCCGACCACCAGCGCGGCGAGCGCCCCGGCCAGCAGCAGCGAGGTCGCCACTCCTGCTAGCAGGCGCCAGGAGAGCATCGGCAGGTAGGTCTGCGCCTTGCGGTCGGTGATCTCGCCGATCGTCGAGGAGACCTTCGAGGAGATCTGCCCGGTGGCGCCGAGCGAGGTCAGCTCGATCGAGGGTGCCGTGGTGACCAGGTGCTGGTGGAGATAGCGCGAACGCCAGTAGAGCTTGCCGATGTCGTCCCACATCCGCGAGCTGATGCGCGTGATCCGCTGCGAGGCGATCAGCATCGGGAGCAGGGAGACCAGCACGAACACCGCCGCGAGCGGGCTCATCGTGGCCAGGGTGAGGAACACTCCCACCACCGACAGGATGTCGCGCAGCAGGCTGAGCACGAAGGGGTAGAGGAAGGCCAGCTCCTCCTCGGCGGCCTTGTTCCCCGCCTCGATGTCGGCGGCGGCTCCCGGGTCCGCCAGCACGGTGGGCGGGAGGGTCGAGAGGGTGTCGGCGACCTCGCGCTTGGAGTGGAGGCCGATGAGGTCCACGACCCGCCATTGCATGGTGCCGGCGATCGCCTCGACCGGCCCGGTGAAGGCGATGAGCAGCACGAGGCCCGCGAAAGGTCGGGAGACATCGTCGAAGCTGTCCGCGCCGGTGAGGGAGCCGACGAAGTCCGCCATGAGGATCACCTGGAGCGACGGGACGGCCGCGACGAGCAGACCCAGGACCACGGCGGCCAGAACCATGCGCGGGGCCGCCCGCCACGCCTGCCGGATGCTCCATGCCCCCACCGCGAAGATGCCCATCGGACAAACCTTTCACGCGGGTGGGACAACCGCACGCGATTTCCGCGGATCCGAGCCCCGGCATCCGCCCTCCCGCCCCCTCGCGTCCGAGCGCCGCATCGCGGGCCACGGATGCGACACGCCGGCCTTGGGCCGCGGGGGCGACACGCCGGCCTTGGGCCGCGGGGGCGACACGCCGGGCCGCGGGCCGCGGGTGCGACACGTCGGGCCTCGGGCCGCCGAGTCCACGGAAACGTCCCACCGGTGAGCCATTTCGATGCATTCGACGACCCGAGGGAGGAGCGGGCCGACGGGCTCCCCCGCCCGCCTGCGCGCCCGTCCGCGCGTCGCCCCGACAGCCCGTCATCACGTCATCGCGTCAGCCCGTCAGCGCGTCATCGCGTCAGCCCGTCAGCGCGTCGCCCCGTCAGCTCGTCACCGCGTCTGCGTCGGGTCCCCGATCCAGCCGAGCACCAGCGGCGCCCGCGTGGTCCTCTCGTAGACGACGAACAGGAACGGCGAATCCAGGACCAGCTCGTGCACGTCCGCCGGTGCCGACACGGCCCCGACGCCCACTGCGGTCGCGGCGGCAGCCTCCATACCGTGCTCGTCGACCGTGATCACAGCTTTCTGCAGGACCGCGGAGATGGCCAGTTCCTCCTTGGTCGTGATGCCGGAGAAGTCGGCCGCGCCCGTGAAGGCGTCGGTCATGCCGAGCTCCCGGAGGGTCTCCTGCAAGGACGCGTCCCAGTCGATGTCGAAGCCGGGGAAGGTCAGCTCGGTGGTCGCCCCTCCTTCCACGAGTCCGTCGAGCAGGGCGCCCAGCCCGGCGCGGGAATCGTCCGCGGCGTCGGCCCAGGCGTCCAGCACGCTCGCGAGGTCCGCGACCGGCTGGACCAGGGCGAGCGCGAGGTCGCCAGCGGCGGTGTCCAGGGCGGTGGCGCGGCACAGGTCGTCCTCGTACCAGGAGGAGGTGGTGCCGCGGAGCATCTCCGCGCTCATCTCCTCGCCCGCGCCGGTGGTGAAGGTGCCTCCCTCCGGGGTCAGGGGCTGCGGCCAGGCAGCCTTGAGGTGCAGGGCGTTGACCAGCACCAGGCGTGTCGAGTCCTCGAGCGCCCCCTCGGGGATGAGGTCCTCGATGAGGTCGTCCGTGGCGTCGGCGACCCAGTCGTTGATGCGTTCGCGACCCTTCTCCCGTGTCCGCCCGTCGGTGAAGTCGACCTCGTAGATGCCGCTGCCGAAGTGGGTCGCGAGGCTGGCCAGGAAATCCTCGTCGACGGCGAGATCCTCCTGCAGCCAGGTGCCGTTGACGAGCGCGGCGACTGCCGGCTCGGGCGCGTCCTCGTCGGCCTCGTCGGCTTCCTCCCGCTCCTCGTCGCCGACGGCGGCGAGCACGCTCGAGAGGGTGTTCGCGGTGGCCGCGAGCTCGTCGATGCTGCCGCCGAGCACCTCCTCCATCTGGGCACGGGTATCCCCCGCCGCGCCGAGGCCGGCCATGGTCAGGGCGATCTGCGCCGACAGCGGTGAGCAGACGGTGTTCACCTCGGCCCTGTCCACGGCCCCGAGCAGACGCGCGGTGAAGGGGATCGCCAGGGCACCGGCCCCATCGGCCGGGCCGGGATCCGCGCGCGGCAGGTCAGCGGCGAGGTCCGGCTCCGCGATCTCGCCCGTGCCGGTCTCGTCGCTGCAGGCGGCGAGGCCGACGGAGGCCAGCGGGAGCGCCGCCCCGACAGCGAGCACGGCACGGCGAGGAGGGCCGGGACGCGGCACGGAACGGGAGGTTGGTGACGTCATGGGTCCTATCGAAGAGGGCCGACGCCGCGGATGCAAGCGCCTCGAGGTGCGGAAGAGTCCCGTCCGCCCCGATCAGGGACCGTCGATCAGCACCCCGCCCTGACCTATCCCCTCCCGGCCCGCGCCCACCTCGACCCTCCGATCCTTGCCGACTCTCGCCCGATCCCCTCCCGAACGACAATGTGCGCTGTGCTTCCACACTCGGAAGCACAGCGCACAATCGCGTCGCGACGACGCAGGCGTCGGGCCTGCGCGGCGACGCTGGGCCGTCGCGATGACGCCGGGTCCCGGCCGGCGCGATGACGCAGCGGCCGAGCCGACGGGCGGGGTGTCAGCCCTTGACGGAGCCCTCGGTGAGGCCGCCGCGCCAGAATCGCTGCAGCACCAGGATGAGGATCGCCAGCGGGATCACCGACAGCAGGGCGCCGCCGGTGGTGAGCTGGTAGAACTCCGGCAGACGATCCGTCTGGGCCCGCCAGTTGTCCAGGCCCAGGGTGATCGGGTACAGCTTCTCGTCAGCCAGCATAACCAGCGGGAGCATGTAGTTGTTCCAGATCGCGACGAACTGGAACAGCAGGATGGTCACGATCGCCGGGGTGAGCTGCGGCAGCGCGAGGCGGTGGAACAGCCCCAGCTCGCCCACGCCGTCGATCCGGCCCGCTTCGAGGAGCTCGTCGGGCACTGCGGCGCCGGCGTAGATCGAGGCCAGGAACAGACCGAACGGGCTCACCAGCGAGGGGATCAGCACCGCCCAGTAGGTGTTCGTGATCCCGATCGAGGAGAACACGAAGAACAGCGGGAGGGCCACGGCGGTGCCGGGGACCAGCACGCCGCCCAGGACCAGCCCGTACACGAGCTTCCGGCCCCGGAAGCGGTACTTGGCCAGGGCGTACCCGGCGGCGACCGAGAAGTAGGTCGCCAGCACGGAGCCGACCCCGGAGTACAGCAGCGAGTTCAGGCCCCAGCGGGGGAAGATCCCGCCGTTGGCCGCGAACACGGCCTTGACGTTCTCCCAGAGCTGGAAGTTCTCGCCGAACCAGAAGCCGTTGGTGCCGAAGAGGTCCTCGGTCGACTTGGTGGCGTTGATGACCACCCAGTACACGGGCACCAGGAAGTACAGCGCGACGATCGCGAGGATCGCGGTGACGAGGATCGTGGTGGTCGGCTTGCGACCGGCGTCCCGGTTCCCGGCGCGGCCGTCGTCGCCGCGGGCGGCCTTGGCGGCGTTGCCCAGAGGCTTGTTCCCCCGGGTGGCGGTGGTGGTGCTGCCTGTGTGGGCGTTGTCGGTGGCGCTCATCCGCGCTTCTCCATCCAGTTCGAGACCCCCAGCGCGATGGCCGAGAGCAGGAAGGCGGCGACCGCGATGATCACGGACTGCGCCGCGGCCATGCCGATGTCGTTGTACTGGAACGCGAAGGCATAGGCGGACATGTTCGGGGTGTACTCCGAGGTGATGCCTGCGCTCATGGTCTGCAGCAGCCGCGGCTCGGCGAAAAGCTGCAGCGTGCCGATGATCGAGAAGATCACCGTGAGCATCAGGGCCGGGCGGATCAGCGGGAGCTGGATCGAGGTCGCGACGCGCAGCGAGCTGGCGCCGTCGAGCTTCGCGGCTTCGTAGAGCTCACCGGGGATCGACTTCAGCTGCGCGATGATGATCAGCATGTTGTAGCCGGTGTAGGTCCAGGTCACGATGTTCGCGATGGACCACAGCACCATGTTGGGGCCGAGGAAGTCGATGGTGATGCCGATGGCGCCGAGGACGTCCACGATCGGGGACAGGCCCGGGATGTAGAGGAACGACCACAGGATCGTGGCGATGACGCCGGGGATGCCGTAGGGCAGGAAGTAGGTGGCGCGGAAGAATCCGGGCCACTTCGCCGAGGCGCTCTCGAGCAGCAGCGCGAGGACGGTGGCGGCGATGATCATGACCGTCACCTGCACGATGCCGAACAGGATCATGCGCCCGATGGAGGCCACGAAGTTCGCATTCGTCAGGGCCGCGACGTAGTTGTCGAACCACGCGAAGTTGTTCGTCAGGCCGCCCTCGCCGAGCAGGCCGGACCGGGTGACGGTGGTGAAGCTGTACCCGACGGCCATGAAGATCGGCACGATCATCGTGCCGATGAAGACGATCAGGAAGGGCGCCAGCAGCACCCAGGGGGCAGTCTTGCTTCTCATCGCGCCTCCTCCGCATCCAGTCCCATGTCCCGCATGATCTTGATGATCTCCTTCTGCGAGTTCTCGAGCATGTCCACGAGCGTCTGCTCGCCGGCGACGGCCTGCGTGAAGCCGTCACCGATGATGGCCTGTGCCCGCTGCATCATCGGTGCCCAGGTCCAGTCGAGGTTCTGTCCCTCAGCCATCGGGACGATGACCTCCTCGTTGTAGTTCTGTCCGGAGAAGAACTCGGAGGGCTGCTGGCGGATCTTGCCGATGTAGTCCTTGGCGGGCGACCAGCCGATGCCGGAGAA
This sequence comes from Brachybacterium sp. AOP3-A1-3, assembly GCF_052378285.1. Lineage (NCBI taxonomy): Bacteria > Bacillati > Actinomycetota > Actinomycetes > Micrococcales > Dermabacteraceae > Brachybacterium > Brachybacterium sp. AOP3-A1-3. The sequence continues at coordinate 76,934 of NZ_JBQSXM010000009.1, forward strand.
CTCGATCATGGCGTCGATGCCTGCGGGGTCGGTGCACATCCAGGTGAGGAACTCGAGCGCCTCGACGGGATGCTTGCTGGTGGACAGCACCGCGGCCGACGAGCCGCCATGGCCGCCGGAGGCGTAGCCGTCCTGCCAGCGCGGCATGGGCGCCACGGCCCACTTGCCGGCGCCGCCGGGGACGGACTCGGTCAGCGCGTCGGACCAGGAGCCGCTGATGGAGGCGAGCACCTTGCCGTCGCCGGCGGCCGCCATCCAGGGCGTGGAATAGGAGCCGTAGCCGGTGCCGATGATCTTCGAGGCGAGGATCTCGTCCCAGAAGTCGGCGACCCGCATCGAGTCCTCGCCGAGCATGTCGATGATCCAGCCGTCGCCCTCGGGGCGGAACCAGACCGCACCGGACTGCATCGCCCAGGCGATCGGGTGGGAGCCGTCGGAGGGGTCCAGGCTGATGAGCTGCTTGCCGGCGTCGGAGACGGCGGCCGCGGTCTCGCGGAACTCGTCCCAGGTGGTCGGGGCCTGCAGACCGAGCTCGCCCTCGAGGACCTCACGGTTGTAGAACGTGGCCACGGGGCCGGTGTCCTGCGGAACGGCCCAGTAGGAGTCACCGACCTTGACCTGGGCGATCGCGCCGGGGTCGAAGGCGGATGCCTGCTCGGCGAAGCCGTAGCGGGTGAGGTCGACCAGGGCGCCGGCGAGGGCGAACTCCGGGACCTGCCGCAGCTCGACCTGGGCGATGTCCGGACCGCCGCCCGCAGCGACTGCGGACAGGATCTTGGCGTAGCCGCCGGAGTTGCCGCCGGGGATCCAGGTCGTCTCGACCTTGATCCTGTCCTGGCTGGCGTTGTAGACGTCCGCGACCTTCTGCAGGTCCTTCAGCCAGGCCCAGTAGCTGACGGTGACGGGACCGTCGGATGGGGGGATGGTCGCCTCAGCATTGACGTTGCCGGGGTTCGGCGGGGCGCAGGCCGCTAGGGCAGCGCCCATTCCGACGGCGCCTGAGGCGGCGAGCGCCGCGCGCCGTGTATAGCTCTTCATGAGGGTGGGCTCCTTTCCTCCTCGTCGAGGGTGAACGTTCACGATAACCGGATCCGGGGCGGATCCGGCCCCCAGGTTCGGACCGTGACCTACGGGTGCGTCACATCACATCCGCGATCTTCGGCAACTTAGTGAACGAACCTCGGAAAACTCTACATTGTGATATGCGCGTCGTCCGGCCCCAGGGGGCTCTGCTGGCGGTCGGGAAATAGTTTCACGGTGGTAGCGTGACCGCCCGGTGGCCACGGCCACCCTGCCCTCGTGCCCTTCGGCGCACGTCAGCGGCCCCTCCTCACCCCTTCTTCACCAAGGATCATCCTCATGGTCGACATCCGCCTGGATGCTCAGTGGATCGACTACGCGATCATCGCGTTGTACTTCGTGTTCGTGCTCGGCGTCGGCTGGTACGCCAAGCGCGGAGTCTCGAACTCCATCGAGTTCTTCCTGTCCGGCCGCTCCCTGCCTGCCTGGGTCACCGGCCTCGCCTTCATCTCCGCCAACCTCGGCGCCGTCGAGATCATGGGCATGTCCGCCACGGGCGCCCAGTACGGCATGCCGACCATGCACTACTTCTGGGTCGGCGCCATCCCCGCGATGCTGTTCCTCGGCGTCGTGATGATGCCGTTCTACTACGGCTCCAAGGTGCGCTCGGTCCCCGAGTTCATGCGCATGCGCTTCGGCACCGGCGCGCACCTGGTGAACTCGATCAGCTTCGCCGTCGCGCAGCTGCTCATCGCCGGCGTGAACCTGTCGCTGCTGGCCATCATCGTGAACCGTCTGCTGGGCTGGCCGATGTGGGTGGGCCTCGTGCTCGCCGCCGCGTTCGTGCTCTTCTACATCACCGTCGGCGGCCTCTCCGCCGCGATCTACAACGAGGTGCTGCAGTTCTTCGTGATCGTCGCGGCCCTGCTGCCGCTGACGCTGATCGGCCTGCACCGCGTGGGCGGCTGGAACGGCATGAAGGAGCGCATCGCCGGTGACGGCATGCTCGGCGAGGAGCAGCTGCACTCCTGGCCCGGTCAGGCGCTGTCCGGCTTCGACAGCCCGATCCTCTCCGTCGTCGGCATCGTCTTCGGCCTCGGCTTCGTGCTCTCCTTCGGCTACTGGACCACGAACTTCGTGGAGGTCCAGCGGGCGATGGCGTCGAAGTCCATCACCGCCGCCCGGATGACGCCGATCATCGGCGCCTTCCCCAAGATGTTCATCCCCTTCATCGTGATCATCCCCGGCATGCTCGCCGCGGTGCTGGTCGGGGAGCTGACCGAGTTCAAGCAGCTGGACGTCGCGGGCGATGCCGCCGGGGCCGCCGCCACCGGCGTCACCTACAACGACGCCCTGCTGCTGCTCATGCGCGACGTGCTCCCCAACGGCCTGCTCGGCGTCGCGATCGCCGGTCTGCTGGCCGCGTTCATGGCCGGAATGGCCGCGAACATCTCGGCCTTCAACACCGTGGTCACGTACGACCTGTACGAGCAGTACGTGAAGAAGGATGCGCCTGATGCGCACTACATCAAGGTGGGGCGCTACGCGACGCTCGCCGCCTGCATCATCGCGATCTTCACCGCGCTGATCGCCGGCAGCTTCTCGAACCTGATGGACTACCTGCAGGCCCTCTTCGGGTTCTTCAACGCGCCGCTGTTCGCGACATTCATCCTGGGCATGTTCTGGAAGCGGATGTCCCCGACCGCCGGCTGGGCCGGTCTGGTCGCCGGCACGCTCTCCGCCGTGGCCCTGTGGGCCGGCTCGACGTTCTTCAGCATCTTCGAGCTGCCGGGCCAGGGTCTCGCCTTCGTCTGCGCGGCCACCGCCTTCGTGGTCGACATCATCGTCTCCGTGGTGGTCACGCAGTTCACCGCCCCGAAGCCGGCGCACGAGCTGAAGGGCCTCGTCTACTCCGAGACCCCGAAGGCCGATCTGGTCGACGCCGACGAGAAGAACCTCCCGTTCTGGCGCCGCCCCGTCCCGATGGCGGGCATCGGCCTCGCCCTCGTCGTCATCCTGAACATCGTCTTCGCCTGAGCGCGGACGGAGGAGAACACTCATGAGTGCACACAAGGATCAGAGCCACGGCAAGCGCCGGGCCACCGGGACCGAGCCCGCATCGGCCACCCCGCTCGGGGCCGACGCCGCACCCGCGGGCGCGGACGTCCAGACCGCCGGCGCCTTCGACATCCGCAACTTCATCGGCACGCTGCTGGGCCTCTTCGGGGTGCTGTTGACCCTGATGGGTCTGTTCGCGTTCGACGACGCGGCGGCCGCGAAGACCGGCGGGATGAACGCCAACCTGTGGGCGGGCCTGGCCATGATCGTCGTGGCCATCGCCTTCGTCGTCTGGACGAAGCTGGACCCGATCCGCATGGTCGTCCGCGAGAACGAGGACGGCGCCGAGGTCCCCCGGGACATCGCTCCCCTCGACTGAGCGATGACCTGACCGGGCGGACCGGGCCGACCGGGCCGACACCCGCTCGACATCCGCTCTGCCCCGCCGAGTCCCGTTCGGCCCCCGCCGACACCCGCTCGACCCTCGCCGACACCCGCTCGACCTTCATCGAATCCCTCGATACGTGCCACTCACGGCACGTATCGGGGGATTTGCGCATCCCGAGCGTCCTAGCGAGTCCCGGAGGTGACGCCACCCCACTTCGATTCCCTCGAAACGTCCCGCCACGGGCACGTTTCAAGGGATTCAATGGATTCGCGCATCCCGGGTGTCGTAGCGGGCCCCGGAGCGGACGCCACCACACCTCGATTCCCTCGAAACGTCCCGCCACGGGCACGTTTCGAGGGAATCGCGCATCCCGCTCCCGAGCGGAGACGCCGCCCGCCACCACCACCGCCACCGAGCACCGCTGTTCGCACCGCCCGCGTAGCATCGACGCCGATGCCGTCCCCGACGAAGGAGCACGAGTGAACGCCCAGCCCACGACCCCCTCCCCCGAGGTCGACTCCGACGGGAGCTCCGCGAGCCCTGCCCCCGAGGACCACCTCGTCACGACGCTTCATTCGCTCACCCTGCCGGACGGGCCGCTGGACTACACCGCGACCGCCGGCACCGTGGTGCTGCGGGAGGAGCCCGAGGGTGAGGAGTACGGGCGCGGCGCCGCCTACGCCGAGCTGTTCTCCGTCTCCTATCTCGCCCAGGGCACCGACGATCCGCAGCGGCCCGTGATGTTCGCGTTCAACGGCGGCCCCGGGGCGTCGACCGTGTGGCTGCACCTGGGCCTGCTGGGCCCGCGCCGGGTCGACTCCGGGGATGCCGGTTCCCCGGCCGCTCCCCCGCACCAGCTGGTGGACAACCACGAGACGATCCTGCGCCACGCCGATCTCGTCGTGGTCGACGCGATGACCACGGGCTACTCGCGGCCCGCTCCCGGCGCGAAGCCCGCCCGTCATCACGGCTTGACGGCGGACCGCGACCTGATCGCCGCGTTCGTCATCGACTGGCTGACCCGCAACCAGCGCTGGACCTCCCCGATCCACCTCGCCGGCGAGTCCTACGGCACCACCCGCGCCTCCGCCGTCGCCGCTCACCTCATGGACCGCTACTACGTGGCGGTCGCGGGCGTCGTGCTGATCTCCCCCGTGCTCGACTTCGGCACCATCAGCTTCGACCCGGGCAACGACAGCCCCTACGTGCACTACCTGCCCACCTATGCGGCGATCGCGCATGCCCACGGCAAGCATGAGGGGCGCCTGCTGCAGGACGTGGTCGACGAGGCGGAGGCGTTCGCGGAGCAGGAGTACCCGGCGCTGCTCGCCGCGGGCCTGCGGCTCTCGTCGGAGCAGGTCCAGGAGGCGTCGGCCCGGATCGGCGCCCTCATCGGGATCGACCCGGAATGGGTGGAGCGGGCGAACCTGCGCGTCGAGCACCTGGCGTTCCTCGCCGAGCTGCTGCGTGACCAGGGCCTGGTCACCGGCCGCATCGACGGGCGGTTCACGGCGCCCGCGGGAGCGGGCAACGCGGCGACGATGGAGACGGACCCGTCGATCGACCAGCTCGCCCCGTCGTACACCGCGACGATCAACCAGTACCTGCGCACGGAGCTCGACTTCTCCAGCGACGTGGTCTACGAGATCATGTCCGGCCGGGTGCACCCGTGGAGCTACAAGGACTTCGAGAACCGCTCCGTCGAGGTCGCCTCGGATCTCTCCCGGCTCCTGCGGAAGTCCCCGCACACGACGGTCCTGGTCTCCCACGGCTATCACGACGCCGCGACCCCGTTCCATGCGAGCGAGCACGTGCTCGCCCAGCTCGCGATCCCGCGGGAGGACTACGCCGAGCGGATCCGCATCGAGTACTACGAGGCGGGGCACATGATGTACTGCCACGAACCCAGCCGCCTCGCCCTCTCCCAGCACCTCGCGGAGTTCGTGACCGGCGAGGACTCCGCGGTCGAGACCACGTCCGACGGGGACTGACCCGGCGCTCCCCCGACTCGGCTCAGTCCCCGGCCCGGCTCGGTCCTCGAGCGATTCAGCCCTCGAGCGGCTCAGTCCTCGAGTGGCTCAGTCCCCGAACGGCTCAGCCCTCGAGCGGCTCGAGCTTCCCGAGGGTCTCGTTCAGCGACTCGGTCGAGGCCGGGTGGGTCCAGATCCCGTTCTTCAGCTGCGTGGCGGTGGTGCCGGTGCGCATCGCGAGCGCGACGAGGTTGATGACCTCCTGCGCGTCGACGTGGAACAGCCTCGCGCCGAGGATCTCGTCGGTCCGGGCGTCGACCACGAACTTCACGATCCCGCGCGGATCGCCGACGGCCTTCGGGCGCGGCATCGCCTTGATCGTCGCGGTCTTCTGCGAGGCCACGAGCACGTCGCGTCCTGCGGCGAGCGCCTCGCCGGCGGTGAGACCGACGGCCGCGAGCGGCGGGGTGAGGAAGGTGGTGGTGGGCACGGCGACCCGGTCGGTGGTGGTGCGCTCCCCGTCTCCCTGCAGCTGGGAGAGCACGATCCGGAAGTCGTCGAGGGAGAGGTAGGTCTGCTGAGACCCGCCGTGGACGTCGCCGATCGCGTACACGTTCTCGGCGCTCGTGCGCAGATGCTCGTCGACCACGATCGCGCCGCGCTCGTCAACGTCGATCCCTGCCTGCTCGAGCCCGAGGTCGTCGGTCGCGGGGCGCCTGCCGGTGGCGAGCAGGATGGCGTCGGCCTCGATCCGGCGCTCCTCGGAGCCGACGCGCAAGACGACCACCGCACTGGCAGAGCTGTTCTCACTCGCGGAGCTGCTCCCGCTGGCAGAGCTGTCCTCGCTCGCGGTGCTGTTCCCACTGCCCGCGCCGTCCTCGATCCGTACCGCCGAGGCCTCGTGCAGCACGTGGATGCCGTCGCCCTCGAGCACGCTGGTGACCTCGGCGGCGACGTCCTCGTCCTCGTCGGGCAGCAGGCGCTCACGACGGTTCACGAGCGTGACGTCGGCCCCGTACCCGGCGAACATCGAGGCGAACTCGAGGCCGATGGGGCCGGCGCCGATCACGGTGAGGCGGGCGGGCAGCGGGTCCACGTGCTGCACGCTCGTGGAGTCGTGCACCCGCGGGGAGTCGATGCCGGGCAGGTCCGGCCGGGTCGGGGTGGCACCGGTGTTCACGATGACCACGTCGGCCGAGGCGGTGAGCACGTCGTCGCCGCCGGTGACCTGCACGGTGCGCTCGGCGGTGAAGCGGGCGCGGCCGTCGATCAGGGTGACGGCGTCGAGGTCGGCGAGCATGTGGTGGTTGACGTCGCGCATCTTCCCCACCACGGTGTCGCGGCGCTCGACGGCGCGGGCCCAGAACTGCTGCGCGTCGTCGTCCTCACGGCGCTGCTCCGCGTCGTGGACGAGGGTCTTGGTGGGCACGCAGCCGATGTTGATGCAGGTGCCGCCGTGCATGGTGTCGAACTGCTCGACCATGCCCACACGCTTCCCCGCCCCGCCGAGCGTGGCGGCGAGGGTCTTGCCGCCCTTGCCCCAGCCGATCACGAGGACGTCGAAGGTCAGCTCGGGAGCGTCACCGGAGCCGCGGGCCGGTTCAGAGGCTCGGACAGATTCAGAGTCGCGGACAGGTTCAGTGGTCGAGGTGCTCATGGCCCCACCGTAAGCCTGGACCCCCGTACCCCGGCAGGCACTCTGCCCGTCGGGCAGAGTTTTCCCACCCCTGCCGGAACCAGCAGGTGCACACTGGAGCCATGACCAGCCCGCTCATCGAAGACCACGCCCTGCTGTCGGACCAGCGCGCCACCGCCCTCGTGACCAGGGAAGGGGTCATCAACTGGCTGTGCCTGCCCCGCTTCGACTCCGATGCCCTCTTCTGCTCGCTGCTCGGCGACGACGAGAACGGGCACTGGTCGCTGCGGATCGCTGACGGCGAGGTCCTCTCGCGCCGCTACCTGCCCGGCACGATGGTGCTCGAGACGGTGTGGCGCTCCCCCACCGGGACCGCCACCGTCACCGAGTACATGCCGATCACCGGCGGCGGGGAATCCGGCACCGGAGCCGGCACCGACACCGGTGACTCCGACTCCGCCGTGGCCGACGCCGACAGCACCGGGGGTGAGGCGACCGGGTCCTCGCCGGGCCCCGGGAGCGCCTCCTCCCTCTCCGGGGACGTCGACGACCACGCGGACCTCGTGCGTCATGTGGAATGCCATGAGGGCGAGGTCGAGGTGCTCCAGGAGCTGAAGATCCGCTTCGAGTACGGGCAGGCGGTGCCCTGGGTGCGCCGCGGCGAGGACGAGGCCGGGAACCGTGTGCTGATCGCCGTCGCCGGCGGGGACGGCATCGCGCTGCACGGCCCCGCACTCACTCCGCACGGCCGGACCCACCGGGGCACGCACCGCCTGCGCGCCGGGGAGAGCACGTGCTGGGTGCTCACCTGGTTCCCCTCCTGGCAGCAGGTGCCCGCCGCGCTCGAGAGCGAGACCGCCCTCGAGGCCACCATCGCGGAGTGGACCGGCTGGCTCGGCCAGGTGCGGGTCGACGCCGAGTACGAAGAACCGGTGACCCGCTCGCTGCTCGTGCTGCGGGCGCTGACCCACCGCCGCACCGGCGGCATCATCGCCGCCGCGACCACGAGCCTGCCCGAGGACTTCGGTGGGGTGCGCAACTGGGACTACCGCTACTGCTGGCTGCGCGACGCGGCCCTGTCCCTCGAGGCGCTGCTGGGCCACGGACACGTCGACGCCGCCGCGACCTGGCGCGACTGGCTGCTGCGGGCGATCGCCGGGGATCCGGAGCGGCTGCAGATCATGTACTCGATCACCGGGGACCGGAACCTGCCCGAGCGGGAGGTGCCGCATCTGGCGGGCTACGAGGGCTCGGTGCCGGTGCGGGTCGGCAACGGGGCGGCCGATCAGTACCAGGCGGACGTGGTGGGCGAGGTGATGATCGCCCTCGCGGCGATGCGCGATGCCGGCTTGGAGGAGACCGCCTGGTCGTGGCCGCTGCAGAAGGCACTGGTGCGCTACACCGAGGACCGGATCGACGAACCCGACCAGGGGATCTGGGAGATGCGCGGCGACCCCGCCTACTTCACCCATGGCCGGGTGATGGTGTGGGCGACCTTCGACCGCGCCGTCCGTGCCGTCGAGGATCACGGCCTGCCGGCCACCACGGAGCAGGTCACCCGCTGGAAGCACATCAGAGACCAGGTGCGCCAGGAGATCATGACCCGAGGGGTGGGTGCCGACGGAGCCCTCACCCAGACCTACGGCTCCACCGAGGTGGACGCCTCGCTGCTGCAGATCCCCCACACGGGCTTCCTGCCGGCGAACGACCCGCACATGCTCGCCACCGTGGCCCGCATCGAGCAGGACCTGCGCACCGAGGACGGACTGATCCTGCGTTACCGCACGCAGGGCCAGGACGGTCTGCCCGGGGATGAGCACCCCTTCCTGGTGTGCTGCTTCTGGCTGGTGGAGCAGTACGCCGCCTCCGGTCGCCGCGACGAGGCCGAGGCGCTCATGGAGCAGCTGCTGGGGTGCGCGAACGATCTGCACCTGCTGGCCGAGGAGTTCGACAGCGGCGCCGGACGCATGGCCGGGAACTTCCCGCAGGCCTTCAGCCACCTGGGCCTGATCCGCGCCGTCGACGCCCTCGCCACGACCCGGGACTGACTCCGCGGTCGGTCCCCGCCACGCGGCAAGGCCCTTCCACGCCGTCGGGCCCTGCCACGCGGTCGGGCCCCGCCCGGCCGTCGGGTGCAGACTGGATGGACCACCCGTCGACGAAGGAGCACCCCATGGCTGACCTGCCCACCATCACCGCGTCCCGCATCGCCGAGCTGCTCGAGCGCACTCCGCGCAGCTCCTTCGTCGCCGGTCGCTTCCTCGGCGGCACCGCCTCCCTGGACGTGCTGGATCCCGCGACCGGGCGCGCCCTGACCCAGGTGGTCGACGCCGACGCGCCTGCCGTCGGCCTCAAGGCGCTGGATGCGGCAGTCGACGTGCAGGAGGACTGGGCCGCGACCACCCCGCGACAGCGCTCCGAGATCCTGCGCCGCGCCTACGACCTGTGCCATGAGCGGGCCGACGACCTCGCACTCCTCATGACCCTGGAGATGGGCAAGCCGCTCGCCGAGGCGTACGGGGAGGTCACCTACGGCGCGGAGTTCCTGCGCTGGTTCAGCGAGGAGGCGGTGCGCCTGCCCGGACGGTTCCGCCACGCCCCCGCCGCCGACGAGGCGATCCTGACCGTGGCCCGCCCCGTGGGCCCCACCCTGCTGATCACGCCCTGGAACTTCCCGCTGTCGATGGGCACCCGCAAGATCGCCCCGGCGCTCGCGGCCGGCTGCACCGTGGTGCTCAAGCCCGCGCAGAAGACCCCGCTGACCTCGCTGCTGCTGATGGAGATCCTCGCCGAGGCCGGAGTGCCCGCCGGCGTCGTGAACTGCGTGGTCAGCTCCGACTCGAAGGGGCTGAGCTCCACGTTGATGTCCGATCCGCGGCTGCGGAAGGTGTCCTTCACCGGCTCCACGCCCGTGGGCCGCACCCTGCTCGCCCAGGCGTCCGAGCACGTGCTGAAGGCGTCGATGGAGCTGGGCGGCAATGCACCCTTCCTCGTGCTGCCCTCCGCCGATGTCGAGACGGCGGTCAAGGCCGCGATGCTGGGCAAGTTCCGCAACAACGGCGAGGCCTGCACCGCCGCGAACCGCTTCTACGTGCACTCGTCCCTCGCGGAGGAGTTCACGGCGCGCCTCGCGGAGGAGACCGCGAAGCTCCAGGTCGGCCCCGGGATCGCGCCCGGCACGACCATGGGTCCGATGATCGACGCCGCCGCACTGGAGAAGATCGAGGATCTCGTCGCGGACGCCGTGGACCGCGGCGCCCGAGTGCTCGTGGGCGGTCGTCGACCGGCACCGGCCTCCCTCGCTGCAGGCGGCAGTGCCAGCACGGACAGCACGGACAGCTCAGACAGCTCAAGCAGCGACGGCGGGTACTTCTACGAGCCCACCGTGCTGACCGACGTGCCGCGCGCTGCCCGCGTGAACCGCGAGGAGATCTTCGGCCCGGTCGCACCGATCATCGTGCTGGACGACATCGACGAGATGGTCGCCGCCGCCAACGACACCGAGTTCGGCCTCATGGCCTATGTGGCGGGCGAGGATCTCGGCGAGGTCACCGACGTGGCCGGCCGGATCGAGTCCGGGATGGTCGCGGTCAACATCGGCGTGGCCTCGGATCCGTCGGCCCCCTTCGGCGGCGTCAAGGAGTCGGGCCTGGGCCGCGAGGGGTCTCACGAGGGCATCACCGAGTTCCTCGAGATGACGTACGTGCGCCTGCCCCTGTGAGGGCCGACGACCCCGCGGGGGACGCTGGAGCCCGCTGACCTGACGACGCCATGACCAGGGACGACACCCAGGAGCTCACCTGGATGTCGCAGTATGGTCACGGAACTGGGCGAACCGTGTGACCTGGCTCCCAAACGGAGCGGCGACGCGTACTGTGACCGCTGTGACGACTCCCGCGATCCCGGGGCTCGAGACGACGACGTCCGACGAGCCGACGAAGCGCTCCCGCTCGCTCAACTGGCGGCATATCGGCCTGGCTGCCATCTTGATCGTGCCGAACATGATCCTGCTGGGCCTGTTCACCTACCGCCCGCTGATCGACAACTTCCGCATCTCCTTCTACAACTGGAACATCTCCTCGCCGGACATGCGGTTCGTGGGCCTGGGGAACTACATCGAGTGGTTCACCGACGACACCAGCTGGCAGATCGCCCGCAACACGCTGATCTTCACGCTCGTCGCGGTCATCGGCTCGATGGCACTGGGCCTCGCACTGGCCCTCCTGCTGGACCAGCACCTGCGCGCCCGCAACATGGTGCGCACCATGGTGTTCGCCCCGTACGTCATCTCCGGCGCCGCGATCGGTGTGGCCTTCCAGTTCGTGTTCGACCCCGGCTACGGCCTGGTCCAGGACGTGCTGGGCCGGCTCGGCCTGGACACCCCGGCGTTCTATCAGCATTCCGGCTGGGCGCTGTTCATGATCACCACCACCTACGTGTGGAAGAACCTCGGCTACACCTTCGTGATCTACCTGGCGGCCCTGCAGGGTCGTCGCTCCGACCTCGACGAGGCCGCCGAGATCGACGGGACGCCCGCCTGGCGGAAGTTCTGGCGGGTCACGCTGCCCCAGCTGAAGGGCACCACGTTCTTCCTGTCCGTCACGGTGCTGCTGAACTCGTTCCAGGTGTTCGACATCATCCAGGTGATGACCGAGGGCGGCCCCTTCGGCACCGGCACCTCGACGCTCATCTATCAGGTCTACCAGGAGACCTTCGTGAACAACCGAGCGGGCTACGGCGCCGCGGTCGCGACGATCATGTTCTTGATCGTCCTGGTCGTCACGCTCGTGCAGGTCAAGCTGCAGGACAAACAGGACTAGAGAAGGCCAGGAAGACAAGGACGGAGGTACCCCCATGACGATGACCAACGACGCACAGGCCGTCCTGCCGCCCGTTCCCGGGCTCGAGGACGACGACCCGCCTCAGCTCACCCCCGCGCAGAAGAAGCGCGCCACCTCCCGGCACCTCGCCTTCCAGGGCGGGACCGCCGGGAAGCTCTTGGGCTACTTCGGGATGCTGGCCGCGGTGCTGCTGTTCTTCGTCCCCCTGTACTTCATCGTCGTCACCTCGCTGAAGACCCACGGGGACATCTACTCCAACCCCATCAGCTGGTTCCCCAATCCCTTCGCGCCGGAGAACTACTCCTACGTGATCAATGAGGTGCGGTTCGACAAGTACCTGCGCAACTCGGTCATCATCACGGGGATCCTCACCGTGGTCGAGGTCAGCCTCGGCGTGATGACCGCCTACGGCCTCTCGTTCCTGCGCTTCCCGGGGCGGAACCTGCTGTTCCTGCTGGTCATCGCGTCACTCATGGTGCCCAACCAGATCACCGTCATCTCCAACTACGCCCTCGTGGCCAGCTGGGGATGGCGCAACACCTTCCAGGGCATCATCGTGCCGCTGGCCGCGGTCGCCTTCGGCACCTTCCTGATGCGCAACCACTTCCTGTCGCTGCCCAAGGAGATCATGGAGGCCGCCGAGCTCGACGGCACGGGCTTCTTCCGCACCCTGTTCCGGGTGGTGCTGCCGATGTCCTGGCCCACCCTGGTCGCGTTCACGCTGATCACCGTGGTCAACGAGTGGAACCAGTACTTGTGGCCGTTCCTCATGTCGGACACCGACGCCGTGGCACCGCTGCCGATCGGCCTGACCCAGCTGCAGGACAACGAGGGCCTGACCAACTGGGGCCCGGTGATGGCCGGCACCGTCCTGACCACCGTCCCGATGCTCATCGTCTTCCTCATCCTGCAGAAGCAGATGATCAAGGGCCTGACCGCCGGGGCCGTGAAGGGGTGATGGCCGGGCGCCGAACACCGCGCCCTACCCTCTCCCCCGCCCCCTTCCTCGACCCGGCCGCTATCCGTCGGCCCCGCACCGTCCCCGCACCACCACACGAATCGGAGATCGACATGGCAACGACGCGACGTTCACTTCTCGGAATGGCCGGAGCCGGCAGCGCAGCCCTGGCACTGGCCGCCTGCGCCGGGGGCTCCACCTCCGCCGGCGGCGGCGGTGGCGGCAAGGGCGAGGAGGGCGACGGCTCCATCCAGTTCTGGTCCAACCACCCCGGCAGCTCGAAGGACCTCGAGCAGAAGATCATCGACGCCTGGAACAAGGACAACCCCGACAACCAGGCGAAGCTCATCGACGGCGGCGCCAGTTACGAGGAGCTCGGCCAGAAGTTCAACGCCGCGCTCGCCGGCGGCGGCCTGCCCGACCTGATCGTGGCCTCGGACGTCACCTGGTTCAACTTCGCCTTCACCGGCACCACCACCGCGATGGACGACCTGTGGAAGGAGGCCGAGGTCGACTCGGACGACTTCGTGGACACCCTGCGCGAGGACTACGAGTACGACGGCAAGCACTACGGCATGCCGTACTCGCGCTCCACGACCCTCATGTACTTCAACACCGAGGTGATGAAGAAGGCCGGGCTGCCCACCGACAAGGGCCCGGAGACCTGGGAGCAGTTCGCCGAATGGGCCCCGAAGATCCTCGACGCGAACGGCGGCAAGCCCGCCATCGTCATCCCGGACGGCTCCGACTACCTCGACTGGTTCTTCCAGGGGATCATCTGGACCTTCGGCGGCAACTACTCCAAGGAGTGGACCCCGACGTTCACCGAGCAGGGCTCGATCGACGCCGCGACCTTCCTCCAGGAGCAGGTCGCCGCGGGACACATCGGCATCGAGAAGGACGCCGCCAACGCGTTCTCCATCGGCAACTCCTCGGGGCTGCTGCAGTCCACCGGATCCTTGGGCGGCCTGAAGGAATCCGCGGAGTTCGACTTCCACACCACCTATCTGCCAGGCCCGACGCCCGGCGCCTGCACCGGCGGCGCCGGCATCGCGATCCCCGAGGGCATCAGCGACGAACGCAAGGTGATGGCCATGAAGTTCGCGGACTTCCTGACCAGCACGCAGAACACCATCACGTTCAGCCAGGCCACCGGGTACATGCCGGTGCGGAAGTCCGCGATGGAGGACGCCGAGGAGACGAAGTACCTCGAGGAGAACCCCAACGCCATGACGGCGATCCGCCAGCTGAGCGAGAACACGGCGCCGCAGGACTACGCCCGCGTGTTCGTCAGCGGCGGCGGTCAGCGCATCGGTGCCGGTCTGGACCGCATCGCGATCGCCCAGGAGGACGTCGCGACCGTCATGAAGGACCTGCAGGACGAGACGCAGAAGGTCATCGACCGGGACATCACCCCCAACCTGTGAGCACCCGACCGACCCCCTGAAGGAGCACGAGGAACACCATGGCCACCGTCGAGTACCAGCAGGCCTCCCGCATCTACGACCCGTCCCGCCCTCCCGCGGTCAACCGGGTCTCGCTCACCGTCGCCGACGGGGAGTTCCTGGTGCTGGTGGGGCCGTCCGGCAGCGGGAAGTCCACCGCGATGCGGATGCTGGCCGGGCTCGAACCGATCGACGAGGGAACCGTCCTCATCGACGACGTCGACGTCAGCGAGCTGCGCGCCCGGGATCGCGACGTGGCCATGGTGTTCCAGTCCTACGCCCTCTACCCGAACATGACCGCGCGCCAGAACATGGCATTCGCCCTGCAGAACGCGAAGATGCCGAAGGCGGAGATCACCCAGCAGGTCGAGCGCGCCGCCGCGATGCTCGAGCTCGAGGTGCTGCTGGACAAGAAGCCCTCGCAGATGTCCGGCGGTCAGCGCCAGCGGGTGGCCATGGGCCGCTCGATCGTGCGCAACCCCAAGGTGTTCTGCATGGACGAGCCGCTGTCGAACCTCGACGCGAAGCTGCGGGTGTCCACCCGTGCCCAGATCGGCTCGCTGCAGCGCGAACTGGGTGTGACCACGGTGTACGTCACCCACGACCAGACCGAGGCCATGACCATGGGCGATCGTGTCGCCGTGCTGCGCGAGGGCGTGCTGCAGCAGGTCGACGAGCCCACCCATCTCTATGAGCACCCCGGCAACACCTTCGTGGCCGGCTTCATCGGGTCTCCGGCGATGACCCTGATCGACGGGGCCACGGTGAGCTCCGACGGCCGCGCCCTGCTCGGCCCCGACCACGGCCTGGACATGGACTTGCCCCGTGAGTACGCCGAGAAGACCCCCGGCCAGGTCATCGTGGGCGTGCGCCCCGAGAACTGGGAGATCGTGGGCCACGGCGCCGCGCCGGAGGACGGCGGCGCCAGCATGCCCCTCACGGTGCGCCTGGTGGAGAAGCTCGGCGGAGAGGCCTTCCTCCACTGCCGCGCCCAGGAGACAGAGGGCATGACCGCGTCCGTGCGCGGGAGCCAGCTGGTGCTCCGGCTGGACCACGGCTTCAAGGGCATCGAGCCCGATACGACGATCCACGTGCGCCCCAAGCCCCGCACCAGCGTGTTCTTCCACCCCGAGAACGAGATCAACCTCGAGTACCTCTGACTCGAGTCTGACCGTCGGGTGAACGGGTGTAAAAAGTTTCAGCGTTAAAGTCCGCATTCCTCAGCGATGTGGATCACATGCCGGTACGGTCGGGGAGGAACCTCATCCCCCATCTGCCGCCGGCGCTCCTTCGTGCCCGGCGCGACTAGGAGCCGACGTGCGCCCCCTTTCCCGAACTGTCATCTCATTCTCCGCTCTCGCCCTCGCCTCCGCGGGCCTCGCCGTCGGCGCCGGATCCGCCTCCGCGGCACTGACCACCCACTGCGACGGGGACGCCGCGGACGTCACCGTGCCCGGCGATCTCGTCGTCGACAAGGGCGACTCCTGCGTGCTGGACGGCGTGACCATCGAGGGCGAGGTGACGGTGAAGGCCGGCGCCGATCTGCTCATGACCGACTCGAGCATCGCGGACCGCGTCGTGGTCTCCTCCGAGGGCTACTTCGATGCCACCGGCACCGAGGTGGCAGGAAACCTGATCAGCAAGGGCGGCTACGGCGTCTACCTCGACGACTCCGCCCTGGGCGGGTCCTACACCGGGCGTGCCGTCGACGGAGCCGATCCCTTCCTGTACTCCTACGACTCCTCGATCGGGGGCAAGCTCACCGTGGAGCAGGGCCTCGTTCACCTGCAGACCGTGACCATCGACGGCGCTGTGAGCAGCGAGAACACGCTGTACACCGACATCATCGACTCGACCCTCGCGAAGGGACTGACCGTCTCCGCGAACGAAGAGGGCACCTCCCTGTGCAGCAGCGAGGTCGACGGTGCGGCCACCTTCACCGGCAACTCGGGCGTGCAGCTCGGCACCGGTGGCGGCCTCGTCGACTGCGAGGACGGCAACTACTTCGGCTCCGACGTGACCCTCTCGGACAACCTCGACGGCGTCGACGTCTCGGGCAACATCATCCGTGGCGCACTGACCGGCGAGGGCAACGATCCGGCACCGACCGGCACCGACAACCGCGTGCGCGGGGAGATGGGCGGCCAGTTCACCGACCTCGCACCGGCTGCGCAGAAGGCCCAGGCCTTCGCCGCGACCGCCGGTCCCGAGGCCCACGCCGATGGCCTCGACTCCCAGCGCGCCGACCGTCGCGCCACCGCCGAGCAGAAGGCCGCGGAGGCAGGCCCCGCGAACCTGGGCTGATCGCTCCAGCCACTCCCCGACCGCGGCCGGCATTCGTCTCGGCCGCGGTCGGCACTCGTCGGCCGCGGTCGGCCCTCGTCGGCCGCGGTCGTCCGGTTCGACCGCGGTGTCTGTCAGGGGGCTGCCGCTTAGGCTTCCCCCATGGGCACCACCATCTATCTCACCGGCGAGGCCAAAGCGCCGAGCAACAATCCGATCACATCGCAGTGGGGATTGTTCTTCATCGGTCTCATCGTCGATACTGAGACCCACGTCATCACGGCAGCGGATTGCACCGCCACGCTGACCCTCACCGTCGAGTTCGTTCGCGAACTGCTGGTGGGTCGTTCGTTGCTCGATGACGATTCCCTGGTGGAGTCGATCACCGACAGGTACCACGGGTCCTCGCAGAGGGCGCTTGCCACAGCAGTGCGCAACGCCGCCGCGAAGTACCGCGACTTGTCGGCCGACGTCACCGCCTAACTTCAAAAGCGCCCACCGTCTGCCCGGAACCTCACCGAACCGGATCCCGTCGGAAGCACCCGGATCACGCCTCGCCCGAGGCGGCGATCCCTGGTGCTTCCGATTTTTTGTGCCCGACGGCGGCGACTTCCTGACCGACGAGGAGATCTCCCGTGATCACCGATGGCCTGCTGATGCTCGGAGTCCTGCTGGGACTGTCGTGCGTGCTGATCGTGCTCGAGCGCACGACCGGCTGGAAACTGTTCAAGTTCGTGCCCGGCATGGTGCTGATGTACCTGCTGTGCGCGGCTCTCAACACGCTCGGCGTGTTCGGCGACGACGAGGCGACCCGCGAGCCCATCGCCCAGGTCAAGACCGTGCTGCTGCCAGCGATGATCCTGCTGTTCCTGTTCGGCTGCGATCTGCGCAAGATCATCAAGCTCGGCCCGAAGCTGCTGCTGACGTACTTCGTCGCCGCAGCCTCGCTGTTCCTGGGGATGGTCGGGGTGTACGTCGTCTTCCAGAGCTTCGTGCACACCGAGGCCTGGAAGGTGTTCGGCGCCCTGCTGGCCTCCTGGACCGGCGGCAGCGCCAACATGGTCGCCGTGCAGGACATCCTGCAGGCACCGGAGTCGATCTTCGGCTATGCCCTGATCACCGACACGATCATCTACTCCGTCTGGCTGATGGCGATGTTCGCCTCGGTCGCCGTGTCCCCCAAGTTCAACAAGTGGACCAAGGCGGACACCTCCTACCTCGACGCCCATGAAGGAGCCTATGAGACCGACAAGAAGCCGGTCACCGCCACCTCGCTGTCGATCGTCGTGTTCGGCTCGATCTTCGTCTCCACCCTCGCGATCTGGGTCGGCGGGCTGCTCCCGGAGTGGGGCACGGTCGTCAACGCCACCACCTGGACCATCCTCATCGTCTCCGTGCTGGGACTGCTGATCGCCCTCACGCCGCTCGGCGAGACCGCCGGGTCCAGCGAGGTCGCCGGCCTGATGCTGTTCGTGGTGATCGGTCAGATCGCCTCGGGCTCGGACTTCTCCGCCCTCACCCAGGCACCGATCTACCTGCTCATGGGCCTGCTCGTGCTGATCATCCACGCCGCGATCATGGTGGTCTACGCGAAGCTCACCAAGACCGAGCTGTTCTCCCTGGCCGTGGCCTCGACCGCGAACATCGGAGGCATCGCCTCCGCGCCCGTCGTCGCCGCGGCCTTCAACCGTCAGCTGGTGCCGGTCGGCGTGCTGTTCGCCCTGATCGGCTCGTTCCTGGGCACGTTCGTGGGCCTGATGGCCGCCCAGCTCATGTCCGCGCTGTGAGAGAGGGGAACCCGATGACCCAGGAATCCACGCCCCGCGATGCCCCGGCACCACAGCTGAGCACGCCCCTGGCCGTGGTGGCGGTGCGCTCGCACCGCCACCGGGCCCCGCTGCTGCGCCCCTTCGTGACGGCGGCGCGCCGCACCGAGGCGGTCGAGTACGTGGTCGCCGAGGTCGAGCTGGCCGACGGCACGATCGGCCAGGGCAGCGCGGCGGAGACCGTCGCGGTCACCGGCGAGACGGCGAGCACCATCTCCGCCGCCCTGCAGGGGCCGCTGCGCACTGCGGTCGTCGGCGCCACCGGCACCATCACGGAGCTCTCCGCCCGGGTGGCCGGCGCGCTCGACGGGGCCACGAGCGCGAAGGCCGCGCTCGAGGTGGCCCTGCACGACGCCTGGGCCCGGAGCCTCGGGGCGCCGCTGGTGGAGCTGCTGGGCGGGCGCCCCGGAGATCGTCTGCTCAACGACATGACCATCTCCCTCGAGGACCCCGAGGTGATGGCCGGGCATGCCCGCGAGGCCGTCGCCGGGGGCGAGCAGATCCTCAAGATCAAGCTCGGCCACGACATCGAGGAGGACAGGCACCGCCTGGCCGCGGTCGTCGAGGCGGCCCCCGGGGTCCGGCTGCGGCTGGACGCCAACCAGGGCTGGGTGCCGGAGCAGGCCATCGACATCATCACCGGGTTCCTCGCGGACGGTCTCCCGATCGATCTGGTCGAGCAGCCGGTGGCCGCGGCGAACATCGAGGGCCTCGCCCGGGTGTCCGCCGCGGTCGAGGTGCCGATCATGGCGGATGAGTCGGTGTGGAACGTCGAGGATGCCCGACGCCTGGTAGAGGCCGACGCCGTGGACATGCTCAACATCAAGCTCGCCAAGACGGGCGGTCTGCGCGGGGCCCTGGCCATCGCGGACGTCGCCCTCGAGGCGGGGGTGGAGTGCATGGTCGGCGCCATGATGGAGCCCCGTATCTCGATCACCGCCGCCGCCCACCTCGCGATCGCCCACCCGGCGATCACGATGATCGACCTCGACCCGCCGTTCTGGTTCGCCTCCGATGTCCCTGCCGGCGGCTACGTCCAGGAGGACGGCTGGCTGCGCCTGCTCGGCGGGCCGGGCCTCGGGCTCGAGCGCCTCCGAGCCGACGTCGATCCGTCCGGAGGTGATCAGTGACCCGCGCGACCACCCGCGCTCTCGACCGATAGCCGATCGCCCACCCATCATCCCGTGACCTGCGGCCCCCGCTCGGGGACCTGTCGAAGGAGACTCCAGATGTCCACGCACACCCCCACCGTCCGCCTCACCCGCCGTGACGGCCTGCGCCTGGCCGCGACCGGCACCGCCGGCCTCGCCGTCGCCGGCCTCGGCGCCGTCGCCCCTGCCCTGGCCGAGGTCCCCGCCGCACCGGCCGCCGGGCCGGCGACCCTGCCCGAGCCGGGCGCGGGCCTCACCCCCGGCGCCACCGCGCACGTCGCGGTCACCGCCACCACGCTGTGGGTGGAGCCGGGCTCGAACCGTCCCGGCATCGATGACCCCTCGCTCACGAACCCCGTCGACCTCGACGCCTGGAACGCGAACATGCAGGACACCGAGCCGCGACGCTGGCTGACCGGCGAGCTCGAGTCGCAGGCCGTGCTGGGCAGCGAGGTCATCGTCGACGAGATCGACGGCGACTGGGCGCACATCGTGGTCACTGCACAGGGCACCCCGCGCGACGCCCGCGGCTATCCCGGCTGGGTGCCCACCGTGCAGCTCGTGGTCGACGAGGACTTCGCCCAGCAGGCGGCCTCCGCACCGACCGCGACCGTCACGGCTCTGACCAGCACCCTCACCGGCACCCCGTCGGGCAACCACCCCGGGATCGACGTCTCCTTCGACACGATCCTGCCGGTGCTCGGCCGCACCGCGAAGGCCGTGAAGGTCGCGGTCCCCGGCGGGCGTCACGCCTACCTGCCCGCCGACGACGTCGTGGTGCGCGAGCACGGCGAGCAGCCGCCGCTGCCCACCGTCGAGGACATCGTCGCGACCGGCGAGCGGTTCCTCGGGCTGCGTTACCTGTGGGCCGGCGTGAGCGCCTACGGTTTCGACTGCTCGGGCTTCACGTACACGCTGTTCCACCACCACGGCATCTCGATCGACCGCGACGCCGGCGATCAGATGAACCACTCCGGCCTGGAGCCGGTGGAGCGGGAGGACCTGCAGCGCGGCGACCTGGTGTTCTTCGCATCCGAGCCGGGTGGCGACTCGATCCGCCACGTGGCCCTGTACATCGGGGACGACCTGATCATGCAGGCCCCCAACGCCGCGCGCAGCGTCGAGATCATGTCGCTGACCGAGTACGACCCCATCGGCGAGTACGCCGGCGCCCGACGGGTGGCCCTGGCCGGCTGAGCCGCCGAGTCGCGATCCCCACGTCGACACCAGCCCTCAGCCACCCCCTGGCCAAGCCCACCGCTGGCCCGGCCCGGCCCGTCGCAAGAACGGGACCTACAGGCCCGTCGCAGGAACGGGACTTACAGGCCCGTCGCGACAACGGGACTTATACGTGCAGCGAGCCCGCATATAGGCCTCGTGCCACGTATACGTCCCGTCGATGCGGGGGCTCCGCCCGAACAGGGCCGGTCGGGGCGGGGCGCCCCGCACTCTTCGGTCAGTCGACGATGAGGTCGTAGCGGAACGGGTGGTAGTGCGCGAGGTCGTCGTACGGGTAGCTGGCGGTCCGGGAGGTGGTGCCGCCGGCCCCGTAGGACTGCTCGAGGACGTTGTAGCCGCCGTCGACCCAGCCGTTGAACAGCACCACATGCCCGACGCCGCTCTCGGAGTCGGCGTTCTTCTGGAGGATGAAGTCGCCCGGGAGCAGATCGTCCTTGCTGATCGAGTGCGAGATCTCGTAGCCGCCGTCGGGGTGCAGCGTCTCGGTGGTCAGGCCCGTGGGGTTGTCGTCGAAGCGGACGGCCAGGGCCATCGACACGAAGCCCGAGCAGTCCATCCGCCACAGGATGTCGGAGTCCTCCTCGGGGCCGATGTCGAAGTTCTCCATGCTGTACGCCCTAGGGTCGTCCACCCAGAACATCGCCCGCTCGATGACCCGGTCGCGGGTGATCTTCTCGTTGTAGCCGGGGACCGGCGCTGCCGAGGCGGAGGGCGCGAGCAGCGTGGGGACGGCGACGCCGGTGACAGCCGCGGCGCCGGCGATGCCGACGCCCCGGAAGAAGCTCCGACGGCTGGGGGTGGTGAGTGCTTGATCGGTCACGGTCAGTACCTCCGTGTCGTGTGCACGGTCCGTCCTGAGGTCCGGTCTCCGGTCGATCGGACGACGGTGCCGTGCGTGATCGGGCACCTCCACTGTGACCACGGGCACACCCCGGAATGCAACCCCTGGGCGCTTCATCGCGGGATTTTTTACTCGCCGTTCATCGGCCGACGTGCCGCTGGGCGGGTGCCCCGACGAGGGGATGCGCACGACGGCCGACGAGGTCTGGGCAGGGTGGCCTGCCGGTTCAGGCGGCGACGTCGGGCAGCAGCTCCCTCACGAGCGACGCGATCTTCTCGTCGGCCGCCTCCGGGGCCAGCCCCGCGGTCATCACCGCGAGGACCCTCAGCTCATTGGAGTCGGGATCGCCGACGAAGGCGACGTCGTGCCGGTACCCGTCGACCCAGCCGGACTTCGAGCCCCAGTCGACCCCGTCGGCCAGCGCCGAGGCGATCACCGGGATCCGCTGCGCCCGCAGCACACTGCGTGCGAGGTCGACGTGGGCTGGCGTCGACTCTGCACTGCCGTCCTGCTGCACGAGCGCTCGCATCGTCCGGGCGAGGTCCGCCGCGCTGGTCTCGTTGGTCGCGCCCGTCGCGAGCGCGCTCGCGTCACCGATCAGGCGCTCGACCCGGGTCTCCTGCAGGCCCAGGCTCGCGATCGCCTCGGCCACCGCCTCCAGGCCCACGAGCTCGACGAGGTGGTCCGTGGCCTCGTTGCTGGAGCGGTCGATCATGCGCTGCAGGAGCTCGCGCACGCTCACCTGCTCCCCGTCGGCCGGATGTGTGGGGTCGAGGTGGTCGCCGCCGAGGGTGAAGGTCGTTGCGTCGGCCCCGGTGAAGCTGCGGGTCGCGGTCACGGCATCATCGAGGTTCAGGTCTCCGCGGTCTGCGGCCCGGAGCACGGCCAGCATCACGTGCAGCTTGATGGTGCTCGCGGCGTAGTAGGGCTGCTCGGCGCCCTGTGCGGAGATCGCCACACCCGCCGCATCGAGCAGGCAGTGGGAGATGGAGACCTGATCAGGGGCGGCAGCGGTGGGGATCGGCATCCTGCGACCTTACGTCAGCGTCTCCCGGCCGGCGCCTCATGAGCGCAAGCACGCCCCATCCCAGGTATCGCCGCTGGTAACGGGCATATTGCACGGGAGCCGTCTCGAGCTCGGCGCGCAGCTCCGGGACCAGCTCGTCCTCGGGGTTCTCGTCGCAGAAACGGCGGATGCTCAGCCACTGCGCGGCGACGTAGCGAGGGGGTTTTCGCGGTCGGGCACCCGCTGGCCGGCGGGGTCAGACCTCGCGGTCGCGTGCCAGGGGATCGTCCTCGGTGAAGGGCTCGTCCTCGAAGGCCTCGAAGGAGTCGTCGCCGCCGTCGAGCGCCCGGTCGTCGTCCGCGTCGTCACCCTCGGACAGCATCTCGTCGCCGTCACGGTTGCCCTGATCGGCGGCGGCGGAGTCCTCCTCGCCCAGCTCGCGGGGGAAATCGGCGGCGTCATCCGATCGGGCCGCGCCATCGCGCTCCCGATCGCGCTCCAGCTCGAGGATCCGGTCGGCGCTCTCGACACCGTTGGGGCCCGTGAAGTCGCGCGCCTCGTCGCCGGGGTCGGCCTCTGCGTTGTACTGGTTCTCGCTCATGGGATCCTCCGGCCGTGGTTCGACTTCGTGCATCGGATTTTACGCCGCCGGGTGGGCGGCAGGTCCCGCGCCATACGACGGGTTCGCCGACAGCGGGCAGGAGGAGCAGTGGCCGACCAGCTAGCCGGCACGGTGCGCAGGGAGGGCCGGCCGACACCACAACGGGACGACCGGCTCCTCCCGGGTCACCACGGACCCATCTCGATCAGGTCACCTCGATCGCCTGCGCGGGTCAGTCCGCGTCGACCATGGCGCGCCGCCAGTCCCGAGATGCCCCGCCGGGGCGCCGCGCGATCGTCTGCACGACCACAGCGGGCGACTGCTGGGCAGGACATATCGCGAGCCAGCGGCCGTCCGGACCGATCACCCCTGCAGGGGCGTACGGCGCGTTCGACGTCGGCACGCTGTAGCCGATCGATAGGCCATGGTGACGGGCAGCCGCGCGTGCGGAGATCGCGAAGGCGTCACCCTCCACAGGATCGCCCGGCCCTTGCGAGCACAGCAGGACGGCATCGGCGCCCGCGTCCTCGTAGCCCCGGAATACATCCTCGAACAGCACTTCGAGCCCCGACGCCAGGCCCAGCACGATCCCGTGGATGGAGATCGTGACGGCCTCGGTACCCTGCTCGTACATGAAGGCGCCCTTCGTCCGCGAGAGGCGCCGTTCGTCGTACTGCGCATGGACCCTGCCCTGTGGATCGATCACCAGCAGGCTCGTGCGGGGACGGCTCGCACCTTGGGCGCGGGTCTGACTCCCGATGACGGTCCACAATGCGAGTTCCTTCGCCGCTGCGCGCACCTCGGCGAGCTCCGCCTCCAGGGCATCCCAGGCGAAGCGGGTCCACTCCGACTCGGTGATCTCCTCGCTCGAACGGGACAGGGCCACCTTGTCGGGGAAGCTGAGCGTGGCCTCGGGGAACTGGATGAGGTCGGCACCAAGATCCCCGGCGCGGCGCATGAGCGAGCGGACCTCCTCGCCCGCGCAGTGGAAAGCATCGGCATCGGAGGGATGGTGCTGAGGGGTGGTCTGCGCCGTCGCGAGGCGTAGGGCGCGATCGGTGGTTGGATCCGTGGCATTCGTCGGATCCGGAGTGATGGGTTGGGTCGGCACGGTGTCTCCTGGGGTGGAGCGGAGGTGCCGGAGGGCTGCCGTATAGGACTCTCCCGTGCGCGACATGCGAGCGCGCACGCGCTTCTTGAGTGCTCGGTCGGCTGTCATCCGTACTCCCGCAATGCCTCGCATCGGCTCCCCAGCGGCGACGACCCGAGGCACGGGTGTTCATCGACAGCGACCGGAGACCGGGTCCCTTTGCCTCGTGGTGCCCTCTACCGAGGTGCGGGCCCGTGCTGGGGACGGGCGATCGAGGTTCGGCGTCGGACACGCCACGTCCAGAGTAGCCCGCATCCTCGGAGATCCCGGGACGACATCGGGCCCGGCCCCTCCCGCTGCTGCGAGAAGGGCCGGGCCCGATCAGGGGACTCAGGCGCCCTGGTGCGCGATCATGTCGTTCGGGTTGCCGCCCTGACGGCCGGCGTCGCCCTTGTGCAGGCCGGTGATCTGGGCGATCTCGTCGTCGGTGAGCTCGACCTCGAGCGAGGCGAAGTTCGAGACGATCCGCTTGGGGGTCTCGGACTTGGGGATCACCACGTTGCCCAGCGCCAGGTTCCAGGCGATCAGCACCTGGCCGGCGTCGGCCCCGTGCGCCTCGGCGATCTTCGTGACCACCGGGTCGGTGAGCTCGCCGCCGCCCTGGCCCAGCGGGGACCAGGACTCGGTGAGGATCTGCTTGGAGGCGTGGAACTCGCGCAGCTCGGGCTGGTTGAAGTAGGGGTGCAGCTCGATCTGGTTGAGCACGGGCAGCACACCGGTCTCGGCCTCGATCTTCTCGAGGTCCTCGACGCGGAAGTTGGAGACGCCGATGGAGCGGATGCGCCCCTGCTCCTGCAGCTCGATGAGAGCCTTCCAGGTCTCCACGGCGAGGCCCTTGGAGGGCGCGGGCCAGTGGATCAGGTAGAGGTCGAGCTCGTCGAGGCCGAGGTCCTCCATGGTGGCGTCGAAGGAGGCGAGGGTCTTGTCGCGGCCCTGGTCCTGGTTGGGGACCTTCGAGGTCACGAACACGTCGTCGCGCTTGAGGCCGGCGGTCTTCAGCGCCTGGCCCACGCCGGCTTCGTTGTTGTAGCCGCGGGCGGTGTCGACGTGCCGGTAGCCGGCCTCGAGGGCCTGGACGACGACGTCGGCCGCGACGGCGTTCTCGACCTGCCACACGCCGTAGCCGAGCTGCGGGATGGACCGGCCGTCGTGGAAGGTGACAGAGGGAGAGACAGGCATGATGCTCCTCGTGATCGGGGTGGGCGGCACCGAGCCGCCGGGCGGACCCTCCCAGGCTAACGCTTTCCTCCCCGTCTTGACCAGCGCTTTCACAGGTCCACGCCGTTCCCGCGAGCGGAACTGCGCGATCCGGTGCGGTCCGCTCGACGCAAGGCGAGGTCAGGACGCGAGGGGCGGTCAGTGGGACTCGCGCGCGACCTCGGAGCCGCTCGCGCCGACGAGGAAGTCGAGGTCGGCGCCGGTGTCCGCCTGCTGCACGTGGTCGACGTACAGCCGCTCCCACCCTCGGGTCGGCGCGGCGAACGCCCCGGTCATCGCGGCCGACGGCTCACGCGCCGCGAGCTCCTCCGCACTGAGCTCCACGTCGAGGCGGCGCCCGGCCACGTCCAGCACGATCCAGTCGCCGCTGCGCACGAGCCCGAGCGGCCCGCCGGCGGCGGCCTCAGGGGCTACGTGCAGCACCACGGTGCCGTAGGCGGTGCCGGACATGCGGCCGTCGCAGATGCGCACCATGTCCCGCACGCCCTGCTCGAGGAGCTTGGTGGGCAGGGGCATGTTGGAGACCTCGGGCATGCCCGGGTAGCCCTTGGGGCCGCAGCCGCGCAGAATCATCACGGAGTCCGCGTCGACCTCGAGCTCAGGGTCGTCGATGCGCTCGTGGAAGTCCTCGATGCTGTCGAACACGAGGGCCCGCCCCCGGTGCTGGAGCAGCTCGGGGGTGGCGGCGGCGGGCTTGATGATCGCGCCGTCGGGGGCGAGGTTGCCGCGCAGCAGGGCGATGCCGGCGTCGTCCTGGACCGGGGTCTCGCGCACGGAGATGACCTCGGGATCGAAGATCTCCGCGTCGTCGAGGTAGTCCACGAGCGGCTTCCCGGTGATGGTGAGCGCCTCGGGATCGAGCAGGTCCTTGACCTGGCGCAGCACGGCGAGCAGGCCGCCGGCGCGGAACAGGTCCTCCATGAGATGGCGTCCGGCGGGCTGGAGGTCCACCAGCAGCGGCACGTGGGAGCCGATGCGGTCGAAGTCCTCCACCGTGAGGTCGATGCCGAGGCGGCCGGCGATCGCGAGCAGATGCACCACGGCGTTGGTGGAGCCGCCGATCGCGGCGAGCGCGACGATCGCGTTGTGGAAGGACCCCTTGGTGAGGAAGGTCGAGGGGGTGCGGCTCTGCTTCACGAGGTCCACGGCGAGGCGGCCGGTGAGCTGGGCGGCCTCGCTGAGGCGGGCATCGGACGCGGGAGTGCCGGCGATCCCGGGGACGATCGTGCCCAGCGCCTCGGCGACCAGCGCCATCGTCGACGCGGTCCCCATCGTGTTGCAGTGCCCGGCGCTGCGGATCATCGCCGATTCGGAGCGGGCGAAGTCCTCCTGCGAGAGCGTCCCGGCCCGCACCTCCTCGCTGAGCTTCCACACCCCGGTGCCGCAGCCCAGCGGCGCGCCGCGGAAGGTGCCGTTGAGCATCGGGCCGCCGGGCACCACCACGGCGGGGATGTCCACGCTCGCGGCGGCCATGAGCAGGGACGGGATGGTCTTGTCGCAGCCGCCCAGCAGCACCACCCCATCGACGGGGTTGGCGCGCAGCATCTCCTCGGTGCTCATCGCGGCCATGTTGCGCCAGAGCATCGCGGTGGGGCGCACGTTGGTCTCGCCGAGGGACACGACGGGCAGCTCCTGGGGCACGCCGCCGGCCTCGAGGATCCCGTTCTTCACGAACTGGGCCACGCCGGTGAGGTGCGCGTTGCAGGGGGTGAGGTCGCTGGCGGTGTTGGCGATCGCGATCTGCGGGCGGCCGCGGAACGAGTCGTCGGGCGCCCCGCGGCGCATCCAGGCTCGGTGGATGTAGGCGTTGCGGTCCTCGCCCGCGTACCACTGGCTGCTGCGGAGCTCCATTGCTGATCCTGTTCCCACGCTGTCGACTACGCTGATGACTGCCTGCAGGTTACGTCACGCCAGGACGCACTCGTCGATGAGTCCGCAGGTGAGAGCACTCTTGAGAGGATCCGCCCTGATGCGCGCCTTCGTGATCACCGCACCTGGAGAGGGCTCCGTACAGGAGGTGGAGGCACCCCGGGCGGAACCCGGCGAGGTCGTGGTCGACGTGGAGCGGGTGGGCATCTGCGGCACCGACCTCGAGTTCCACACGGGCCACATGGCCTACCTCCGCTCCGGGCACGCCCGCTATCCGATGCGCATGGGCCACGAGTGGATGGGCACCGTCTCCGCGGTCGGCGACGGGGTCGATCCGGGATGGATCGGCCGACGGGTCATGGGCGACACGATGCTGGGCTGCGGGCACTGCCGACGCTGCCTGCGCGGGAACCAGCACGTGTGCGAGGAGCGCCAGGAGGTGGGGATCCGCGGCCACCGCCACGGGGCCCTCGCCGAGCAGCTCACCGTGCCCGCCACCTCGCTGCACGCTCTGCCCGACGCCCTCGACCCTGCTGCCGGGGCGATGGTGGAGCCGGGAGGGAACGCCCTGCGCGCCGTGCAGGGGGCGGACCTCTCCCCCGGTGACCGCGTGCTGATCATGGGCCCGGGCACGATCGGACTGCTGTGCGCGCTGTTCGCCCGTGCCGCCGGCGCCGAGGTGCATGTGCTGGGCCTGCCCGGACCGGATCTGGAGTTCGCCCGCAGCCTGGGCCTGACGAACGCCTGGACGCAGGACACCCTCCCGGACCTGCCCCTGGACGCGATCATCGACGCCGCCACCTCCCCGGACCTACCCGCCTGGGCGCTGTCCCGGGTGGAGCCGGGAGGGAGGGTCGTCTGCATCGGGATCGCCGGGGAGCCGAGCCGCCTCGACAGCCGCGACCTCGTGCTCGGGGACGTCACCGCCGTCGGCGTGCTGAGCGCCTCCCCTGCGCTCGAGGAGACCATCGCGCTCTACGCCGCGGGCACCGTCGACCCGCGCCCGCTGATCGCCGCGACGATCTCGCTCGAGGAGGTGGCGGGCGTGCTGGATGGGAACCGCACGACGGGAGCGGGCACGGGCACCGATTCCGGGACGGCCGTGGGTGTCGGCGGTGATGGCGTCGTCGTCGGCCCGAAGATCCACATCGACCCGCGGCTGCATGTCGACCCGGGCTGAGGCGAGCGCGGGCCCGACGTTCCAGCCGCCCAGCCGCCCAGCCGCCCAGCCGCCCAGCCGCCCAGGGCCACCGGTTACCCCGAGGTGCCTGCCCGGTTACTCGAAAGTGCCTACTTCCCTGCAGAGAGTGACTCTCCTACGGTGAGTGAGGAGCCGATCCCGGCCCCAGCCCACAGGAAGGCACCTCATGTCTCGCATCACCGTCATCGGCGGCACCGGCTATGCCGGCTCGGCCATCGTCACCGAGGCCGCCGGTCGCGGCCACCAGGTCACCGCGCTGAGCCGCTCGTTCCCTGAGCACCCCACCCCGCAGGTGACCTATGTCCAGGGGGACGCCGCCGACGAGGCAGCGCTGGCCTCCGCCATGGAGGGGGCCGACGTGGTGGTCGACGCGCTCGCCCCGCGCGGCCAGCAGGCCGGCACCTGGCGCACCGCCCACGGCACCATCGCACGCGTGGCCGATGCTGCGGGGGTGCGCCTGGTCATCGTCGGCGGCGCTTCCTCACTGCGTCCGGTGCGCGGGGCGGATCGCTTCGTCAGCGACCTCAGCGGCATCCCGGAGGAGCTCCATGACGAGATCCGGGACGGGGCGGCGTTCCTCCTGGAGGATCTCCCCGCCACACCGGCGACGCTCGACTGGCTCTTCGTGAGCCCCGCGCTCCGCTTCGGGGCACAGATGCCCGGCGAGCAGCTGGGCCGCTATCGCCTCGGCGACGACGTCGCGGTCCAGAGTGACGGGGGCGCGATCTCCGCCGCGGACTACGCTCTCGGCCTCGTCGACCTCATCGAGTCCGGCGACCACCACCGTGAGCACGTCAACCTCGGCCACTGAGCACGCGACCGGGCTCGGAGGCCCGGCTCGGAGCAGTAGGCGACCGGGCTGAGCGCGGGGCCCACGCTGCCCGCGCTCAGCCCCTGCTGACCCCGAGCGAGAGCGGCCGGCTGGACGGGTCGGACTCGAGCCAGCGGGCGAGCTCCGGCGGATGCACCGTGTGCTCTCCGAGACGATCCAGCGCCAACCACGCCGTGCCGGACTGTCCGGGATCGGGTTCGGTGCCCTCCCCCGGCTCCTCGCCCTCGGCGAGGCCGCACCAGTAGGCGACGTTGACCTGGTGGAACGGCGGGATCGGTGCTCCGTCGACCATGCGGTTCTCCGTCATGGTCTCGAACAGGCACGCCACCTGGTGCACCTCGACGAGCGCTCCGATCTCCTCGCGGCACTCCCGGATCATCGCGGCGACCTGGTCCTCGCCGTGCTCCTGGCCTCCGCCGGGCAGCGCGAAGACGTGGCTCCCGTCGGGGTCGATGTAGCGGTTCATCAGCACCTGCCCATCGCGGACGATCAGTGCCTTCACTCCCAGTCGCGGTGACGTCATGCCTCATGCCCCTTGCTCGTGTCGGTGGTGGTGCCGTCGGCCGCACCCACATCTGCCGCGTTCCCGTCGGCCGCCTCGCCCGGGCCGACGGCACCGCCGGACAGGTGCGTCATGGTGCGCTCGCGCAGCTCGTCCTCGTCGGTCGCACCCAGCAGATCCTGGACCGCCGCCTCGTCCCGCAGCAGCCCCATCAGGCTCTGGAGCGCGGCGAGGTGCGCGCGGGCGTCGGTGAGCAGCGGCATCGCGACCAGGCGGGCGTCGACCGTGCCCCCGGTCCCGCCCATCTCCCCGAAGGCCACGGGGCGGGCGAGGGTCGCGATGGCCAGGCCCGGAACGAGCACATGCTCGGGATCGGCGTGCGGGATCGCGGTGGGGATCGGCGTGGGCAGCCCCGTCGGGTACCGCTGCTCGCGGGCGCGGAGCGCCTCGGGGAAGTCCACGGTCACGGCGCCGGCATCGAGCAGACGGCCGGCCAGCGAGCGCAGCACGTCCTCCGCGTCGCAGACGTCCAGGTGGGCCACGACCACCGTGAGCCCCAGGGGCACCGGCGGTTCGCCGTCCCCGCCGGGCGCGACGTCGTGCGGTCGTGGATCTGAGCTCATGCGGCCTCCCTCATCGGTGACCTGATTCTGGCACCTGTTCCTTCGCGCCATGCGTACGCTGGCCATAGTCGTTCCCGGGTGCATCGTGCCACGACCTCGCCCCGCCCCGGTCCGGCAGCACGCATCTGGATCATGCAGGGCCCGCCCGGGTCCGCCGTGCAGGTCCGGATCGACGTCGCCCCGATCCCCCAGGAGGAGAGCCCATGCCCGCACCCCGCGACACCTCCGTGATCGTGCGGGCCGCCCGGCTGTACTACGAGCAGGG
Organism: Brachybacterium sp. AOP3-A1-3; assembly: GCF_052378285.1. Classification (NCBI taxonomy): domain Bacteria; kingdom Bacillati; phylum Actinomycetota; class Actinomycetes; order Micrococcales; family Dermabacteraceae; genus Brachybacterium; species Brachybacterium sp. AOP3-A1-3. The sequence goes on from NZ_JBQSXM010000009.1 coordinate 107,857, forward strand.
CCGCTCGCAGACCGAGGTCGCCGCCGAGCTGGAGCTCTCCCGCTCCAATGTCTCCCGGATCCTCACCCAGGCCCGCGACCGCGGGATCGTCGAGATCACGATCCACGATCCCGACGGTCCACCCCGCCGCGACGAGGCCCTCGAGACCGCGCTGCGTTCGGCGTTCTCCCTGCGTGAGGCCCATGTGGTCTCCGCGCCGCGCACCCCGGGGATCGACGCGGTGGCCCGCGAGGGCGCCGCCGTGATCACCGAGCGGGCCGCGCACGTGGGCAGCATCGGCATCTCGTGGGGCCAGACCGTCCAGAGCGTCGTCACCGAGCTGGAGGCCCAGCATCTGCGGCCGACGCCGCGCGTGCTCCCCCTGGTCGGCGGGCACAGCTCCCTGGACCAGTTCGACTCCGGCGAGTCCGTGGTGCGCGTGCTCGCCTCCCGGCTCGGAGCCCGCGCCGAGACGCTCTACGCGCCCGCGGTGCTCGAATCGGCGACGACGGTGAGCACTCTGCGCGCCGAGTCCAGCATCGGCTCGGTGCTCGAGGCCGCCGCCCAGGTGGAGCTCGCCGTGGTGGGCATCGGCTCGCTGGGGGTGCACTCCTCCCCGAAGGTGCTGGACCTGATGGCGCTCAGCGACGCCGAGCGGGCCGCCTTCGAGGCGCAGGATCCAGTGGGAGACGTGTGCGGGCGGTTCATCGACGCGCACGGGATCCCGCTCGGGGCGCCGACGGACCAGCGGGTGCTCGCCGTGACCTTCTCCGAGCTGCTGCGGATCCCCGAGGTGCTGGGCGTCGCCGCCGGGGTGGAGCGGGCACCCGGTGTGCTCGGCGTGCTGCGCAGCGGCGTCATCGACACGGCCGTGTTCGACACCGACCTGGCCCGCGAGCTCCTCGCCCGCGTCTGACAGGCCAGCCCGTGGACAGACGACAGGAAGCAGCACTGATGGCCCAGAACGACAACGCAGCTCGTGTACCGGCCGACGTCCGCGACTGGGTCTCCTCGCAGCTGGGTGAGGTCATCGATGCCCTCGACACTTCGTGGCCCCGGGAGAATTCGCGGGTCTGGTGCGTCACTTCGAGCGCAGGAACGGCGTACGTGAAGATCTCCCCGAGCGCTTCCGATTTCACGCAGGAAGTCGCCGGCTACTCCTACGCAGAGCGTGCCCTGGCCGAATCGGAAAGACCCCGGCTGCTCAGCACTCATGACGGCCTCAAAGCGCTTCTCAGCTCGCCTCAGCCCGGGGTCGTCATGCGGGGACTGCCCCTCGAACCGGCTGACGAGCTGAGTGCCCACACGGAGGCGGGGCGTCTGCTGCGTCGCTGGCACGACCACTCCGGCACCACAACCGTGGAAGATCGCGATGTCGCTCGCGAACGGGTCTCGGAGCTGGCAGACGAGGCTCGGGCATGCCTGCCGAGCATGGCTGAGCGGCTTGACCCGTTCCAGGTCAGCCTCCTCAATGCTGCGGCGAACGAACTGCCTGAGCTGGCAGAGCGCAGTGCCACCGTCATCTGTCACGGAGACTTCTCGACCAGGAACTGGCTCTGGAACCAGTCCTCGAAAAGAATAGGAGTCATCGACTTCGAGAGAACTGGTCCCGGCTACATCGTCGAGGACATGGTGTGGTTGTACGGCGCCCTCTGGCTCACTCGGCCAAGCCTCCGTACGGCCTTCTTCGACGGATATGGCAGGGCACTGTCAGGGCACGAGGAACGGCTCCTCCAACTCTTCGCGGTCCGGCTAGGGGTCTCGTACTGGCACACGGGGCTCACCACCGGCCGCGATGACTTGGTCGAACGTGGTCGGCTCGGCATGGATCTGCTGGCGAAGAACCTCGGTCACGAGGCCCGAGGATGACGTCGCGAGTATTGGTGATCAGCGGCGCGAGCGGCACCGGGAAGAGCACCATGGCAGAGGCCCTGCTGGAGTACACGACCGCAGAGTGGATCTGCGTCGAGGCCGACCTCTCTGCCCCTCAGGCCGCCAGTTCCGTGGACTTCAGTGATCGCGAGGTGCAGCAACGTTTTGCCGAAACGCTTCTGAACTCCGTGCTCGCCTGGCCGGCTGCGGGTTACGACACGATCATCGACGGGCTGCTCCCCTACCCCGTGAGCTCCCACCACCGGGACGTCCTCGATCGGTTGGGCAGCTACGACCTGAAGATCCTCGCTGTGACCGCCTCCGAAACAGCCATCCGGCACCGCATCGAACGACGTGGACGCGGCGACATCGAGTGGTCACTCCAACAGCTGAAGGACATCCACGACGGGGTGCGCGCAGATTTCACGCTCGACACGACGTCGATCAACCTTCACGACACCGCCCCCTTGCACGGGGTGCTCACCTGGATGAATTCACCCCACCCAAGCCTCTGACCTGCCGACGGCACGGGCTCAGACCTTGCGCTTGCGCTGCCCGATGACTGTCCGGAAGCGGGACCGTGCGGGCTCAGGTGAGGAGCGCCGACGATCAGGCCCTGCCGGTGAGGATCGCCTCGAAGTGGGCGGTGAGCTCGGCGTCGACCGGCAGCTCGACGTCATCGAGATGCGTGATCGGGGCGGCGAGTCGGGTCGAGGAGAGCAGCCAGGCACCGTCGGAGGTGGCGACGTCCTCGACGCTCATGAGCTGCTCGCGCGCCTCATGGCCTTCCTTCTGCAGAGCCTCGAACAGCGAGCCCACGCACGTCCCGGGGAGCACTCCCGCGTCCACGGGGGTGGTGAGGTAGGTATCGCCGCGCCGCACGAGCAGCGTGGACGTCGGCCCCTCGAGCACGTACCCGTCGGTCGCGACGAACAGGGCGTCCTGCGCTCCGCGGCTCTTCGCCTCGCGCACGGCCGCCATGTTCACCGCGTAGCTGAGGGTCTTCGCGCCCTGCAGCAGCCAGGGGCTCTCCTGAAAGACGGTCGTCGCCAGGCCGCGGTCCAGGGTCGCCACGCGGATCCCGGCGCGGTACGGCGCCCAGTCGTCGGAGACGTGGGCGTCGATCCAGCAGGTGGGGACGCCTGCACCCTCGACGCCGCGGGTGTACATGACGCGGATCGTCAGCTCGGGGACGTCGGCGTGAGCCTCGATCGAGGCGTCGACCGCGGCGGCGATGACCTTCTGGTCCGGTGCGGGCATCCCCAGCAGGGAGGCACTGCGGGCCAGGCGCGCGAGGTGGGGGCCGACGTTGATCGGCGTGCCGTCGAAGGCACCGATGGTCTCGAAGATGCCGTCGCCGCGGGTGACCACCAGGTCGGTGATCGACAGCTGCGGCGCGGTGGCGTCGGCGACGTGGAACGGGGCGCTGCCGTCGGCGGGAGCCCCTGCCGCGCCGGGGACGAGGACGAGAACCGGTGCGGGGGTGTCCGTGCTGGACGAGGTCATGGCGCTGCTCCTGGTCAGGGCGCCTCAGGATCGAGGCGGTCGGACTTCCAGGGTAGACCTGTCCGTGTCCTCCGCGAGGCCCCGTCCCGGAGCCTCTGCGGCGAACCGTCCATCGCGCACCCGGAGCATCTGGTCGTCGGCGAGCACCCAGGGCGCGCGCCGCCCCGACGGGCCGACGGGCGCCCGCCCTCTCGCCGCCCGTACAGTGTCCCCTCGTGACCGGAACCGCCCCGAACGCCTCCCCTTCGCCGCACGTCGACGCCTCCGGCGACAGCGCTCCTCGCGCCGTCCATCGGCCCGCTCCCCTGTGGGCCGTCCCCGCCGCTGTGGTCTGCGGGATGATGGGCGCGATCCAGTCCCGCATCAACTCCGACCTGGCCTCCGAGCTGGACGACGGGTTCGCCGCCGCCCTCATCTCCTTCGGCACCGGGCTCGTGATCCTGCTGCTGCTCCTCGCGGTCATGCCGTGGCTGCGCCGGACCACCGGCCGGTTCTGGCGGGAGCTGCGCAGCGGCGCCTTCCCCTGGTACCTCGCGATCGGCGGTCTCGGCGGCGCGGTCTACGTGCTGGGGCAGTCGTTCTCGGTCGCGCTGCTCGGGGTGGCGCTGTTCATCGTCTGCGTGGTCGCCGGGCAGACTGTCACCGGGCTGGTCGTGGATCGGGTGGGCCTCGGTCCCGGAGGCATCCGCCACCTGACCCCGCTGCGGGTGATCGGGGCGAGCCTCATGGTGGTCTCGGTGGTGCTCGCGATGTCCGGCGGGTTCAGCTCCCAGGCACCGTGGTTCCTGCTCGCGCTGCCGATGGTCGCCGGCGTGGCGATGGGGCTGCAGCAGGCGATCAACGGCCGCGTCACCCAGCACAGCGGCCATTTCCTGGTCGCCACGCTCGGCAACTTCGTGGTGGGCACTGCGGCGCTGGCCGTGGTGGCGCTCGTGCACCTGCTGATCGCAGGGCCGCCCGCGGCGCTGCCGACGAACCCGCTGCTCTACCTCGGCGGGCCGATCGGCATCGTGTTCATCGCGATGGCCGCCTATCTCGCGGGCCCGCTCGGGGTGCTGACCCTCGCGATGACGACCATCGCCGGCCAGATCGTGGGCTCGGTGGTGATCGACGCCGTCGCCGCACCCGGGCACCTCACCGTCACGACCGTCGCCGGCGCCGCTCTGACCCTGCTCGCCGCGCTGATCACGGCCTCCAGCCGCCGACGGGGCTGACGTTCCGGTCGGGGTCTGAAGCCCCGGCCTGGCAGCCAGGCTGTCACCGCCCGACGATCCGTGCGTTCCGTGCGTTTGCGACGCGGATAACGCAAGGAATGCACGGCTCGATGCCCAGCGGCAAGATCGGGTGAGGTCGGGAACTGGCCTCCAGCTCAGCTCGTCGGCGCAGGCCGTCGGGCACGCCGAGCGGCCATCACGTTCGACACCGTGATCAGGACGCCTGCGACGGCGAGTGCCCCGCCCAGCACAGGGCTCCGGGGGATGTGCACCGCACCGAGATCTACCTGGCCGAGGCTGAGCGCCAGCCCCGCCAGGCCGATCGCCAGCCCGATGATGATGCCCTGCACCGCGCGCCAGAATCGTTGACGGCGAGTCACCCGGGCCATGGTCAAACTCCTTCCTCGGTGTGGCCGATCCATCCGTGCGTTCCGTGCGTTTACGACGCGGTTAACGCAAGGAATGCACGGCTCGATCGGGGCCCGACCGGAGCCGGAGTCAGATCGGGGGTCGGCCCGACGGGAGACAGGGTCAGCTGGTGTGGAGGGTGATGATGCGGCCGTGCTCGCGCCAGGCGACGCGGAGGTCGAGCGGGTCGCCGGGCACCTCGGCATCGATCAGGTCCACGTGGGCCCCCAGCGGGGCGTCACGCAGGTCGGCCACCAGGAGCGCACCCTCGGGCAGAGCGCTGATCCCGGAGACGGCGGGATCCTGCAGGGGAACGGAGGCGCTCTCGCCTGCGGCGCCGTCCGCTGCCGCATCAGCCTTCGCGTCAGCCTCCTCCTCGTCGTCGTCCTCCCCGACGAGCGCGGTGAAGAGGTACAGGTCGATGAGCTCCTGGGCGGCCTCCGTGCGGGCCACGCCCTTGGGGTCGGACTCGTCGCCGCGCAGCGCCAGGGCGTTCAGCGTGGCGTCGAGGGCGTCGGCGAAGCGCTCCAGGTAGGCGATGAGATCGGGGGCGGCCAGGCGCAGGGCCAGGTCCTCCCCGATGCCGTAGACGACGCCCGGGGCACCGTCGTCGTCGATTGTGAGGACCACGGCCGCCTCGGGCGTCTCGTACAGCGGGTAGAAGGTGGTGGCCGCCCCCAGCAGCGTGTACGGGCCCACGTCGGTGCGGTCCTCGATCACCAGGTTCAGCACCGGGATGCCGCGCAGCTCGATGCCGCTGAGCTCGTCGAGGATCTGCTCGAGGGCGGGCGGCGGATCTGCGGCGATCTCCTCCTCGTTCACGGCGAGGCCCGGAACGAGGGTGACGTCCGGTTCATGGGTGCGGGCCAGCGAGGAGATCCGGTCCAGGACAGGGCGTGCCGTCAGCAGCGGAATCGCGGGGGCCTCGGTGGGCCAGGGCAGGGAGGAGGGCATCGGAGTACTCACCCCGTCATCGTGGCACAGCGCGCCGAGCGCGGACCCTCGTCGGGCGCCGATCCGCGCTGGGCGTACCTCCGACGGCCGGCAGCACACAGTCAGCCGCCGCCCCGCAGCAATGTTCCACGGCCGCCGACGGACGTGCTCAGCCGGCCAGACGTCGGGCCGCGCCGCCGGGTCTGGCCAGGGAGGTCGCGGCCCGGGCACGCTCGGGATGCTCCGCCCGGTAGGCGTCGAGCCAGCGGACGGCGAAGTCCTGCGCGTCGTTAGTCGGGACCAGCGCCCAGACGCTGCCCCCGAAGCCGGCTCCGAAGGCGCTCGCGGCCTGCGCTCCGAGCCCGCGGGCGAGGCGCTGCAGCGACACGGTCTCGGGAACCTGGTTGCGCAGTCCGTCCTCGGCGCCGGCCTGGGATTCGTCGACCAGGCGCCCGAACTCGGCGAGGTCGCCGTCCTCGAGCGCGACCGACGCGGCGGGGATGATCCGCTCGGACTCGGTGAGGAACTGTTCGAAGCGGCCGGCGAGGTAGTCGTCGGCGGCGACGAGTGCGCGCAGACGCTGCGCGGTGGCGGGCCCGCTGGCCACGGCGTCGGCGAGCGAGGCGTCGGCGCGGCCGGTGTCCTCACGCCAGCGGCGCAGGATCTCGGCGACGGCGAGGGAGACGCGGTTGTAGTGGTCCCGGGCGGAGCCGGTCTTCTCGGCCTCGACGCCGCTCACGGCGACCACGAAGGTCAGCTCGGGGCCGAGATCGATGGTGCGTTCGTGGCGCACGGGGCAGAAGGAGTACTGGACCAGGGCGTCCCGCTGGCCGCACAGCATCGCGGTGTGGTCCCCGCTGCCACCGAAGGTGCCGACGCCGCGGTCGCCGGCGAGGGTGCCGAAGCTCTGCCCGTTCTCGATGGTCCCGAAGTACTCGCCGAGCTGCTCGGTGGTGGTGATCTCGCGGGTGAAGGCGGGGTCCGCGGCGATCCCGGAGAGGTCGATCAGGGCGAGCGCCAGGCCGACGACGAGCGCCGAGGAGCTGGACATCCCGGCCGCGAGCGGCAGGGTGGAGGTCACGGTGACGTCCGCTCCGCGGAGCTGACCGGGGAAGTTCTTCTCGAGCCGATCGGCGACGGTGCGCACGTAGCCGCCCCAGTGCCCGTCGGCCTGGACCTCGCGCTGAGCGGCGGAGCGTGCGTCTTCGCCGAGGTCGATGCGCACGGGACCGTCGGCGCCCTCAGAGCGCACCTCCAGCACGCGGTCCTCGCGCGGGGTCGCGGTGATCGTGTGGCCCACGTCGACCGCGGCGAGCAGGGAGCGCCCGCCGGCGTAGTCGGTGTGCTTGCCGAGCACCTCGATGCGGCCGGGCACGAACCAGCGTGCCGCGTTCTCGGAGGTGTCCCGGCCGGAGGTGTCCGGGGAGGTGCCGTCGAGGCCGTCGGCACCGATTCCTGCGGTGAGCGCGGCGAGCACGTCGGTCGACGTCGCGCTCACAGCCGCACCTCGATCCCGGAGAGCGCATCCTGCACGGCGGCGACGTCGCCGCGCGAGGACATGTCCAGCACGCCCACGGCGGCGGGGACCACGGTGAACGCCTCGCCCTCGGCGACCAGCAGGCGCACGGCGTCGATGACCTCGAGCTCCCCGCGCACGGAGGGTTCGATGCGGGCGCAGGCGTCGAAGATCGCGGGGGTGAACAGCCAGGCGTTCATCGAGACGGGGGCCTGCTCGCCGTAGGCGGCGAGGGTGGCCTCGTCGGGCTTCTCGACGATGTCACGCAGAGCGCCGGTCTCATCGGTGGCGACGAGAGCGAAGGAACGGATGCGGTCCGAGGGGATGTTCGACCCGGTCACGAGCGCTTCGCGGTCGAAGCCGACGAGGGCGCTGCCGGGGGCTGCGGCGAGCGCGGCCAGGGCCTCGCGCGGGTAGTAGTTGTCCGAGTTCAGCACGATGACCCGCTCGTCGCCGGCGAAGTCGCGGGCTGCGGCGACGGCGTCCCCGGTGCCCAGCGGCTCGGTCTGCACGGCGGTGGTGACGGTGACGCGGCCGCCGCTGCTGGCCGCGGCGTATTCGCGCAGGACGTCATGCTCGGGGCCGATGACCAGGCAGATCTCGGTGACGCCCACGTCGGCGAGCACGGAGAGGACGTAGTCGAGGAAGGGGCGGCCGACGTCGATCAGGGCCTTGACGCCGCTCGCGGCGACGGCGGCCTGCTTCTCGTCGAGCTGGGCGGCATCGTCCGCCTTGCGCATGCGTGTGCCCAGGCCACGGGCGAGGATCACGGCGCGGGTCACGGCGGAGGGAGCGGCGGGGGGCGGGGAGCTCTGAGCAGTCACGGGGAGAGTCTACGGTGAGGCCCGCACTGAACCCAAAACGTTTCACAGAAGGTCGAGAAGACTCTCCGCAGGGAGCCGAGCGCTGAGTGCTGAGTGCTGAGCGCCGAGCGCCGAGCGCAAGGTTCTCGCCCTTCCTCCCCATCGCATCTGTGTCCACATCCCGTGGCGGACGCCTCCGCCCGGGCGTTTGGTGATGGTCGACTGATTCCATGTCATCGACTCCCCTTGACGAAGCCGAGGAGTACCTGCGCTGCCTGGCCGCGTCCTTGACCGATCCGGCAGAGCGCGAGTGCCTCCAGTGCTACGTGTTCCGGATGCTCGCCTTCGGGTGCACGGGCTCACGCTGGACCCGGCGCTATCGCGATCTGCGGGCCCCGAACGCCACAGCTCTGCTGCGAAGGCTGCGCTCCAAGGGCGCAGGCTGCGATTGCGGACTGTTCATGAACGCCTTCGATCTGCGCTCCGAGTTCCTGGTGGTGCCCATCGCGTTCGACCCCGACGGGACTGCACTGAGATGCGACCCCGAGTATCCCGACCCGATGCCCGCCTGCCGTGGGGTGCGCCGAGGCTCGACCCAGCCGTGCACGCTCTGGCTCGCGCGGTACCGCTATCGGTCCGGGTGGTGGTGATCGTGCCGATCAAGTCGCGGCCGATCACGTCGAGGCCGATCACGTCGAGGCGAGGACCTCTTCGACGGCGAGGGCCGCCGCGTCGAGCTGCGCGGCGTTCACCTCGGCTCCAAAGGTGAACCGCACCGCTGTCTGGGCGACCTCCCGCGGGATGCCGAGGGCGGTGAGCACGTGGGAGGGCTCGTCGCTGCCGGCCGCACAGGCAGAACCGCTCGAGGCGACCACGCCGCGCTCCTCGAGGTCCAGCAGCACCGATTCGCCGCTGAGCCCGGGGACGCAGATGGAGGCATGGGCGGGCAGTCGCGCGGAGCGCCCGCCGGGTTCGACCTCGTCCACGGGAGGTCCTGTCAGCAGCACCCCGTCGCGGGCGGCGAGGACCCGGTCGAGGAAGGCATTGCGCAGCGGCTCGATCCGCGCGACCTTCTCCTCCCGCTCTGCCTCGGAGAGCTCCAGCGCGACGGCGAGCGCGACGGCGAAGGCCACGTTCTCGGTACCGGAGTGTCGGCCGTTCTCCTGGCCGCCGCCGTGGATCAGGGGCTCCAGCGGCAGTCGTCCCCGGATCGCCGCGGCGCCGATCCCCTTGGGAGCGCCGAGCTTGTGCCCCGAGATCGTCAGCGCGTCGGCACCGAGATCGCGGAGGTCGACCCAGCCCGCGGCCTGGACCGCATCGGTGTGCAGGAGTGCCCCGGCCTCGTGGGCGACCGCGGCGAGGGCGGGGATGTCGGCGATCGCGCCGATCTCGTTGTTCGCCAGGGCGAGGGAGACCAGAGTGGTGTCCGAGCGCAGCACGGCGCGCAGTGCCTCGGGGGTGACGATCCCGTCGGCCCCGACGTCGACGAAGGAGACCTCGAAGCCGTGCGCCCGCTGCAGGAAGCTGATGCTCTCGAGCACCGCCTCATGCTCGGTGGGCGCGGTGACCAGGTGCTTCCCGCGAGGGGTGGCGAGCGCGAGCCCCTTGATCGCAAGGTTCGCGGCCTCGGTGCCGCCGGCGGTGAAGACGATGTCGCTGCGCCTGGCGCCGAGCACCGCGGCGACCCGTCGGCGGGCGTCCTCGAGACCGGCCGCGGCCGACTCCCCCACGCTGTGGTGGCTCGAGGGATTGCCGAAGATGCCGGTCAGATACGGCCAAGCGGCCTCGAGAGCCTCACGGCGCACCGGGGTCGTGGCGGCGGTGTCGAGATAGAGCATGACCGGATCCTCCTGTCGGTCCAGCGGCGAGCGGGCGAGCGGTCGGTTCTGGTCAGGCCCCGGCGGTCAGCGTGCTGTCCAGGCCGAGGTCGAGATTCCGCACCGAGTGGGTCAGCGCACCGGAGGAGATGACGTCCACGCCGGTGCGGGCGATGTCGGCGACCGTGTCGAGGGTGACGGTGCCGCTGGCCTCGACGATCGCGCGACCGGCCACGATCTCCACGCCGCGCGCGAGGTCGGCGAGAGAGAAGTTGTCGAGCATGATGATGTCGACGCCGCCGGCGAGCACCGGCTCGATCTGATCGATCCGGTCCACCTCGACCTCGAGCCGGGTGGTGTGGCCGAGCTGGGCGCGGGCGTGACGGATCGCCACGGTGAGGTCCAGCCCCTGCTGCTGCAGGATCGCGAGGTGGTTGTCCTTCGCCATCACAGCATCCGAGAGCGAGAACCGGTGGTTCACTCCCCCGCCGCTGCGCACCGCATGGCGCTCGATCGCGCGCAGTCCGGGCGTGGTCTTGCGGGTGTCGGTGATGCGCACCCCGGTGCCCTCAATGGCGTCGACGAATCTCCGGGTGAGCGTGGCGATGCCGGTCATGCGCTGGGTGAAGTTCAGGGCGATGCGCTCGGCCTGCACGACGGCTCGGGCCGGGCCGACGACGGTCGCGAGCACGTCGCCGACGGCGAAGCGGTCACCGTCGGCCGCGTGTGCGGTGACGTCCACGGCGGCATCGGTGAGCCGGAACGCGGCAGCGAATACATCGATCCCGGAGAGGACCCCGGCTTCGCGGGCGGTGAGCTCCGCGGTCGCGGTGGCATCGGCGGGGAGGAACACCTGGCCGGTGAGGTCGCCCCACGGGGCGTCCTCGAGGAGGGCTGCGGCGACGACGGTGTCGATCTGGGTGGTGGTCAGCATGCGAGGGCCTCCTGGGCGGGCTCGGAGTCGGTGGAGGGAGCAGGGGTGCGGGCGTCGACGAGCTCATGAGCGTCAGTACGACCACGAGCGTCGGCAGGACCCTGGGTATCGACAGGGCCCTGGGCGGCGAGAGGACGGGGATCGTCGAGCCGGTGGTGGGCGCCGACGGACCCTGGCCTGGCCAGGGCGTGCCCGATCAGCAGTCGGGCGAGATGGAGCAGATTGCGGTCCTCGAGCTCGGCCACCGTGGTGCACGAGTCAGGGTCCTGGTCCTGCCAAGAGGAGAGCTGCGCCGCGGCCGCGTCGAGCTGCTCGCCCGTGCGCAGCAGGCCGGCATGGCTCCACAGCAGCTCCTGCAGGTCAGCACGGGTCCACCGTTCCGAGCGGCCGGGCCCGGACGCGGCCCGCATGGGGTGCGGCGTCGCGGCTCTCGGACCGGCAGGGGCTGGGCTGAGGTCTGGCCCGGCAAGGGCGGGACTGGGGCCTGACCCGGTGGGGACTGGGCTGAGGTCTGGCCCGGCAAGGGCGGGACTGGGGCCTGCCCCGGCGGGCGCTGGGCTGGGCGCTGACCCGGCTGGGGCCGGGCTGCGGTCCGATCCGGCTGAGGTAGCCGCGTCCACTGGCGCGTGGTGTGCAGGCAGCGCCATATGGGGCGAGGCTGCACACACGGCGCCACTGGATGCGTCTCGAAGGGCGGCACATGCGGCACGGGCCCCGAACACGGCCCCCTCGAGCAGGGAGTTGGAGGCGAGGCGGTTCGCCCCGTGCACCCCGGTGCGAGCGCACTCCCCCGCTGCGAGAAGACCCGGAAGAGTGGTGCGGCCGTCGAGGTCGGTACGGATCCCACCCATCCAGTAGTGGGCGGCAGGGGTCACGGGCACCGGCTCGCGGCCCCAGTCGAATCCGGCTCCGCGCACGGCGGCGTCGATGGTGGGGAACCGTTCCCGGAGCCGCTGCGCTCCGATCCCGGTCGCATCCAGGACCACGGGCCTGCCGTCCTGGGCGGCCATGACCTGGGCGATCGCACGGGCTACGACGTCGCGCGGGGCGAGCTCGGCGCGAGGGTCGATGGCGGGCAGGAAGCGTCGGCCGTGCTCGTCGCGCAGCACGGCGCCCTCCCCGCGCACGGCCTCGGAGATCAGGAAGGAGCCGGGAGCCGCGAGCGCGGTGGGGTGGAACTGGTAGAACTCCAGATCCTCGACCGCGGCACCGGCCCGCCAGGCCGCGGCGATCCCGTCACCGGTGGAGACGGCGGGATTCGTCGTGTGCGAGAAGAGCTGTCCGGCGCCGCCGGTGGCCAGGAGCGTGGCCCGGGCTCGCACCGCGAGCCGGGTCCCGTCGGCCGCCAACAGCTCGGCGCCGCTCACGCGACCGCCCTCGAGCAGCAGATCCACCAGGGCGGTGTCCTCGCGCAGGGTGAGGGAGCCGCGCGCCGTGCTGCCGGATGGCACCGCGGTGAGAGCGCGCACGGCGCCCGCCAGCGCGTCCTCGATCGCCCGGCCGGTGGCGTCGCCGCCTGCGTGGAGGATCCGGGGGCGGGAGTGAGCACCCTCGAGGCCCAGCGCGTACAGGCTCCGAGCCGCCGCGCTCTCGGGGTCGGGGTAGGGATCGAGTTCCCCAGCAGGGTCGGGGTCGGGATCGAGTTCCCCAGCAGGGTCGAGGTCATGAGCGCGGTCGAAGACGACACCGCGGTCGATGAGGTCCGCGATCGCGGCCGGGCCCTCTTCGCACAGCACCCGCACGGCCTCCGCATCGCACAGCCCGGCCCCGGCGCTCAGCGTGTCCTGGGCGTGCTCGGCGGGGGTGTCGGAGGGGTCGATCGCCCCGGCGATGCCGCCCTGGGCGTAGCGGGTGGAGCCCTCGACGAGTGCGGTCTTGGTGACCAGCAGGACGTCCACCGACCGGGCGGCGTGCAGCGCCGCGGTGAGCCCGGCGATCCCGGAGCCGATGACCAGCAGATCGGTAGGCGGCAGCTCCGTGGGCGGCAGCTCCGTGGGCGGCAGCTCCGTGGGCAGCTGCTCGTGCGCGCCCATGCTCAGCGCTCCGCGGTGGTGCGCTCCGGGGCGGCCCCGACCGGAGCCGGCTTCGCGGCGAGCATGCGCTCGAGCGCGACGCGGGCGGGCTCGGCGACGTCCTGGCCCACGGAGATCTGGTTGATGACCTCGCCGTCCAGCAGCGATTCGAGGGCCCAGGCGAGGTAGCCGGGATGGATGCGGTACATCGTCGAGCAGGGGCACACCACGGGATCCAGGCAGAAGATCGTGTGCTGCGGGTGCTGGGCGGCGAGGCGCTGGACCAGGTTGATCTCGGTGCCGATCGCGAAGGTGGTGGGCTCGCTCGCACCCTCGATGGCCTTGCGGATGTAGTCGGTGGAACCGGATTCGTCCGCCGCATCGACCACGGGCATCGGGCACTCGGGGTGGACGATCACGCGCACACCCGGGTGCTCGGCGCGGGCCTTGCCGATCTGTGCGGTGGTGAAGCGCTTGTGGACCGAGCAGAACCCGTGCCACAGCACCACCTTCGCGTCCTGGAGGGTCTGCTCGTCGTTCCCGCCGAGCGGTCGGCGCGGGTTCCACATGGGCATCTCGTCCAGGGAGATCCCCATGGCCTTGGCGGTGTTGCGGCCCAGGTGCTGGTCGGGGAAGAACAGCACCCGCTGCCCGCGCTCGAAGGCCCACTCCAGCACGGTCGAGGCGTTCGAGGAGGTGCACACGATGCCGCCGTGGCGGCCCACGAAGCCCTTGATGTCCGCGGAGGAGTTCATGTAGGTCACGGGGATGACCGGCAGGCGCCCGTCCTCGCCGGGCACCTCGCCGCCGTAGACCTCCATCAGCTGCTCCCAGCACTCCTCGACCTGGTCGATGTCCGCCATGTCCGCCATCGAGCAGCCCGCGGCGAGGTTCGGCAGGATCACGGCCTGGTCGGGCCCGGAGAGCAGATCGGCGGTCTCGGCCATGAAGTGGACGCCGCAGAAGATGATCGCCTCGGCCTCGGTGCGGGCCTTCGCGGCGTTGGCGAGCTGGAAGGAGTCACCGACGTAGTCGGCGTACTGGATGACCTCGTCGCGCTGGTAGAAGTGCCCGAGCACCACCGCGCGGTCCCCGAGCTCCGCCTTCGCGGTGCGGATCCTGCGGTCCAGCTCCTCGGCGCTCGCGTCGCGGTACTCCTGCGGGATCTCGCCCTGGCGGGGAGCGGTGGCGGGGATCGGGTCGGCCATCGAGGCGCCGGGACCGTAGCCGGGGTCGCGGGCGTCGACGTCCCACGGGGCATCCAGCAGCTCGGTCGAGCAGCTGCTGCCGGAGGCCGCGCCGGTGGAGATGTCGCGCAGGGTCAGGTCGACCGAGGCGGTGGGGGTGGCTGCGTCAGCGGGGGCGGCGGTGGCAGTGGGATCGGTGATCGTCATGTCGTGCTCTCCGTGGGGTGTGGCCGGTCAGAGACCGGTGAGCGGGCCGTTGTCGGCGAGGTGGATGGACTGGTCGTGCCGGTAGAGCCGGGCGGGACGGTGGCGGCCGCCGGTGCGATAGGCATCGGTGGCCACCAGGCGCCCGGAGGATTCCATCTGGCGGCGGAAGTTCGCGGGGTCGAGGGTGCGCTGCAGCACGGCCTCGTGGACTCCGCGCAGCTCGGCGAGGGTGAAGGACTCCCCGAGGAACGCGGCGGCGATGCGGGAGTACTCGACCTTGTTGCGCAGGCGCCACAGGGCGTACTCGACGATGAGCGAGTGGTCGAAGGCGAGCTCGGGGACCTCGTCGGCCACGAACCAGCGCACGTTCACGCCCGCCTCGCCCGCGTCGGCCTCCTCAGGGCGCACGAGCGCCCAGTAGACGACCGAGACGGTGCGCTCGTCGGCCGAATCCGAGCGGTCCAGCCCACCGAAGGCGTAGAGCTGTTCGAGGTACTGCGGGGTGAGCCGGGTGGTCTCGTGGAGGTTCCTCGCGGCCGACGCGGCGAGTCCTTCGTCCGGCGCCAGCGGACCGCCCGGAAGTGCCCAGAGCCCCTGGTGGGGAGCCCGGACGCGACGCACGAGCGGGAGCCACAGGGCGAGGCGACGGGTGGTCGGATGCGGGCGCAGGGCGAAGATGACCGTCGAGACGGCGAGGGCTGTCCGAGAGCTCATGGCGACGACACCTCCTGTTAAAGTCGCGAGCACCTTTACTGGTGACGAGACATTAGGCTCACCATGACCAGAAGTGCACGATGTGACGCGATCGTGTGACCGGGGTCACTGTGGAGGTGACTTTAACTGTCGTCGCCTCGTCGCCGTCACGCCCCTTCCTCAGCTCGACCGCCCGTGGCAGAATCCCTCCATGTCCAGCGATGACACCACTGCGGCCGGAGCCTCCTCCCCTCGCACCCTGAGGGCGCTGCTGATCCTGGCCGCCGTCGTCGTCACCGTTCTCGTGATCACGGTCTGCGTGCTGGCCGTCCGCACTCCCGCTACCGCCGCCGAGGGCTGGACGGCGAGCCCCGGGAAGCGGACCGCGGCGAGCATGTCGCTCAGCCCCTGCACCGCGCCGCCCGAGCCACCAGCAGGCGGGCAGCCGACGACCGAGCTCGTCGGCGAGCAGCGCGGCCTCGTCACCCTGAGCGTTCGCACGGACGAGAACAGCGACACCCTGACCTGCCTGGCCACACAGATCGACGACGAGTGGACGGCGATCACCATCGCCACTCCCTACGACGAGGCCGCCACGATCCCGGTGGACGGTGCGATGGTGCGCAGCGATGCGCTGCTGCAGACGGATCCGACTGCGGTGGACGCTCCGGAGACCTCGTCGCAGCATGTCGTCGCCGGGGAGGTCGGCGACCTGGTGACCGCCGTGACGCTGCAGACGGCGGCTGGCGACACCGAGGCGACCCTCTCGAACGGCTGGTTCGGCGCCTGGTGGCCCACAGAGGACGAGCACGAGCTGGACCATTCCATGACGGCCGTGCTCTCCCTCGAGGACGGCACGACGCGCATCCTCAAGCTCCCCGGCAGCGGGAGCCCCGCCCCCGGGGACTGATCCGCCCGGCCCACCGCCCGCCGGCTCACCGAGCCTGCTGATCCACCGAGCCTGCCGGCCAGCTGGGCCGTGTGACGCCCCTCGCTCGCACCACCCCCTCACCGCCGGATCTGCTTACGCTGGTCAGCGCCCTGCCAGCACCGCGTCGGCGCTGCCGCACGGCACCGCAGCAACGCATCGGGATCCCCAGGAAGCGAGCCCTCCATGACCCCCTCGACCACGGCTCCGGCGCCTCAGCCGGCCCTGCCTGCGAGCACCCGCACACCCCGGCGGGTCGCCTGGGCCTCCATGGTCGGCACCTCGCTCGAGCAGTTCGACTTCTACCTCTTCGCGTATTTCTCCGCGTTCTTCGTCGGCCCGCTGTTCTTCGAACCCCTCGGCGCGGCCGGTGCCTCGCTCGCGTCCTTCAGCACCATCGCCGTCTCGTTCGTGATCCGCCCGGTCGGCGCGCTCGTGTTCGGGCACATGGGCGACCGGCTGGGCCGACGCACCACGCTGCTGTGGACCGTGGGCCTGATGGGCGTGGCGACCGCGCTGATCGGCATGCTGCCCACCTATGCGCAGGCCGGATGGCTGGGGGCGATCGGGCTGGTGGTGCTGCGCCTGGTGCAGGGGATCTCGCTCGGCGGCGAATGGGGAGGGTCCGTGCTGCTGGCCACCGAGCATGCCCACCCCCTGAAGCGGGCGTTCTATGCGGCGATCCCGCAGCTGGGCTCGCCCGTCGGCTCGATCCTCTCGGCCGCGGTGTTCATCGTGCTCACGCTGACGCTGCCCGAGCAGGCCATGGCGGACTGGGGCTGGCGGGTGCCGTTCTTCCTCGCGCTGCCGCTGCTGCTGGTCTCGCTGTACCTGCGCCGCGCGATCGACGAGACCCCGGTCTTCGCCCGCCTGGCGCAGACCGGGGACCGCGCTCGCCGACCGGTGCTCACGATGTTCCGCACTCGCCCGTGGGCGCTGCTGATCGCGATCGGCGCCGCCCAGCTGGGCATCGGCTCGTACGCGCTGATGAACACGTACACGATGAACTACGGCTCGGTGGTGCTCGGCTACCCGCCCCTGCAGCTGCTCAGCGCCGCGACCATCGGCGCGCTCCTGCAGCTGCTCACGATCCCCCTGTTCGGGGCGCTCGCGGCGCGCACCAGCTCCGCCCTGGTGGTGGGCGCCGGCGCCCTGGGCACGGCCCTGATCGCCTTCCCGCTGTACTTCCTGCTGCAGTCGGCGAGCTTCGGCGGGCTGGTGACGCTGATGGTGGTGGGCGGGATCCTGCCCACCATGTCGTGGGCGGCGCTCGGCGGGCTGATGAGCGACCTGTTCCCGGGACGCTTCAGCTATTCGGCACTGTCCTTCGCCTATGCGGTGGCCGCCACGGTGGGCGGCGTGGTCCCGCTGGCCACCTCGGCGCTCGGCCTGTGGACGGCGCAGGCCTGGTGGCATCCCGGGATCGTGCTCGTGGCGCTCTCCGCGGTGACGCTCGCCGCGGCCGTGGCCGCGCGCCGCGAGGGCCGACGCCGACCCACCGTGCCGGCCGACGGGGAGACCGGCGGCTCGTCGAGCTGACGAGCAGGCGAGCAGACGAGTCCCATTGGTGCCGACCCCGTTGGCCGATTCACTCCGTCGGCGGCCGCGGCCGGTGCACGAAGGTCACCAGCACCACCGAGATCATCATCAGCAGCAGCCAGGCCACGAACTTCGTGGGCGGCACCAGGTGCCACTGGGCGGCCTGGTGCGGGTAGATCCACGCACCGGCCCAGGTGCCCACGTTCTCCGCGACCCACAGGAAGAACGCGACACCCACGAAGGCGAGCAGGATCGGCATGCGACGACGCGGCCCGGTGCGCTGGTTGCGGAAGCTCATCACGCAGCGCGCATACAGCAGCACGACGGCCCCCACCAGCACCCAGCGCACGTCCGGCAGGTAGTGGTGGGTGAAGAAGTTCGCGTAGATCGCGGCCGCCACCAGCGCGGTCGCCCAGATCGGCGGGTAGCGGGTGAAGCGCAGGTCGAACAGGCGGAACACGCGCACCATGTAGGAGCCGACGGCGGCGTACATGAACCCCGTGTACAGCGGCACTCCCCCGATCCGCAGCAGCCCGTCGGTCTCATAGGCCCAGGAGCCCATGTGCGTCTTGAAGACCTCCATGGCCGTGCCGACGACGTGGAACATGACGATCACCCACAGCTCCCGGCCGCCCTCGAGGCGGAGGGCGAGCATCAGCGCCTGCACGGCGACGGCGGCGAGCACGAGGGCGTCGCTGCGCACCAGCAGGGCGTCATCGGGGTAGACCAGGCGCGCCAGCACCAGGAGCACGAGCATCGCAGCACCGAACACACAGGCCCACGCCTGCTTCGCGGTGAACACGGCGAATTCGAGCAGACCCCGGCGCCACGGGCCCGCGTCGACCGCGAGCGCCCGCGACCGCCGGTGCGCCCACGCATCCAGCCGTTCCTCGAGCGGGGCGAACGCCCGGCCCGCTGCGCTGCGGGGCTGCTCGCCGTCACGACTCATGGTCACGACCCTATTCACGCCCGAGCCGTCGTCGGCGCAGAGATCGGGGCGGACCTGGAGAGGAGTTGTGCGCGAGCCGGGACGTCGCTGCGCGGCAGGCGCTCCTCGGGTTCGCCGGGCAACACCACCGCCAAGCGCTTGGGACCGGGCAACACCACCGCCAAGCGCTTGGGACGGAGCCGAGAGCACCCATATCCTCTCCCGGTGGGCGTCATCGGAGACGCTCTCCCCTTTCTCTCCCCGGAGGCCCCATGTCCGTCCTCGACCGCAGCGCGATCATCGCGCCGGCGAGCTTCAACCGCTGGCTCATCCCGCCGGCGGCGCTCGCGATCCACCTGTGCATCGGCCAGGTCTACGCGTTCAGCGTGTTCAAGACCCCGTTCCAGAGTCACTTCGGCGTCGGCGAGGTCGCCGTCGGCTGGATCTTCTCCCTCGCCATCGCCATGCTCGGCATCTCCTCGGCGATCGCCGGCACCTGGGTGGAGCGGGTGGGGCCGCAGATGGCGATGGTCGCCGCCGGCAGCTTCTGGGTGCTCGGCTTCCTCGTCTCGGCGGTCGGCATCGCGACCGGACAGCTGTGGCTGGTGTATCTCGGCTACGGCGTGATCGGCGGCATCGGCCTGGGCATCGGCTACATCGCCCCGGTCTCCACCCTCATGAAGTGGTTCCCCGACCGCCCCGGGCTCTCCACCGGCCTCGCGATCATGGGCTTCGGCGGCGGCGCGCTCATCGCCAGCCCGGCCTCGAACAAGCTGATGGCGCTGTTCGGCGGCGGCGTGGATCCCTCGCACCTGGTCGCGGGGCTCACCCCCACCTTCCTCACGCTCGCCGGCTGCTACCTGCTGGCGATCGCGCTGGGCGCCTATGTGATCCGCCTGCCCCACCCGGACTGGGCGCCGAAGGGCTTCGACCCCCGCAGCGCCACCTCGAAGGCGGCGCAGACAACGGGCTCGGTCTCGGCGAAGCAGGCCATCCGCACCCCGCAGTTCTGGCTGCTGTGGATCGTGCTGTTCACCAACGTGACGGCCGGCATCGGCATCCTCGAGAACGCCGCCCCGATGGTCTCGGACGGCTTCGGCATCGCCGCCGCCGCGGCAGCCGGCTTCGTGGGCCTGCTGTCCCTGGCGAACATGGCCGGACGCTTCGTGTGGTCCACGACCTCGGACTACCTGGGTCGCAAGCTCAACTACGCGCTGTACCTCAGCATCGGCGCCATCCTGTACGTGGTCATCGCGACCGTCGGCTCCGCGTCGCTCGCGGTCTTCGTGCTCTCGGCGCTCGTGATCATCTCCTTCTACGGCGGCGGCTTCTCCACGGTCCCCGCCTACCTGAGGGACCTGTTCGGCGTGTACCAGGTCGGCGCCATCCACGGCCGGCTGCTCACGGCCTGGGCGGCCGCCGGCATCGCCGGACCGCTGCTGGTCAACAGCATCGTCGAGTCGCAGGCCGCCGCCGGTCACTCCGGCATGGACCTGTACAAGCTCTCGATGTGGCTGATGGCGGGCATCCTCGCCGTCGGCTTCGTCGCGAACCTGCTGATCCGCGCGGTCAAGCCCTCGCACTTCGAGGACGAGGCCGTGGTCGCGCAGAAGAAGGAGGCCGACCGCGCGGGCGCCCATGAGGCGATCAGCGGCAACGGCGGCGCCGAGGCGCACGCGAAGGCCGGGGCGAGCCACACGGCGGCCGCCGGAGTGCTCGCCGTGCTCGTGGTCGCCGCTCTCGCCTACGGCCTGGTCGAGACCGCGATCCGCGCCGTGGCGCTGTTCACCGCCTGATCCCGGGAGGCCGAGGGGTCCGCGTCCCGACCACTCGTTCCGCGCCACGGCTCGTGGTACCCGGCAGGCCCTGCGGCGTGCTTGTATTGCCGGACCTGCCCCGTCACCACCCGGAGGTCACCATGGGACGCGAGATCGGCACCACGGAGTACACCCGTTCCCAGCGCACCCGCTATCGCCGGGAGCTGCGTCGGAACCTCGACCTGTTCGAGACCTTCCTGGACACGGCGGAGTTCGTCGACGAAGGGACCGTCGGCGTCGAGCTGGAGATGAACCTCGCCGAGTCCGACGGGATGGCGCCCGCGCTGCTGGTGGACACGATCCTGGAGGATCTGGACGACGAGGACTTCGTCCACGAGATCGGCCGCTTCAATCTCGAGGCGAACCTTCCGGTGTCCCATCCCACCGGCGCCGGCCTGCGCGATCTGGAGACCGAGCTGGGCGAGAAGATGGAGCGCGCCGACGCGGCCGCGCAGCGCCACGGCGCCCGGGTGATCCCGATCGGCCACCTCCCCACCATCACCGAGGAGCTGTTCACGGACGACGAGTGGCGGGCGCCGGGAGCCCGCTACGAGGCGCTCGAGAACTCGGTCATGGTGGCCCGCGGCGAGGAGATCAACCTCCGCATCGACGGCGAGGGCCGGGGGCTGGACACCAGCTTCGACTCGATCGCCCCGGAATCGGCCTGCACGTCGATGCAGCTGCATCTCCAGGTCCCGCCCGAGCAGTTCGCGGCCGCCTGGAACGCCGCGCAGGCGATCGCCGGTCCGCAGGTGGCCCTCGCCGCGAACTCGCCGTTCCTGCTGGGCAAGCGGCTGTGGCACGAGACCCGCATCCCCACGTTCGTGCAGGCGCTGGACACCCGCCCGCCCGAGCTCGCCACCCAGGGCGTGCGGCCGCGGGTGTGGTTCGGCGAGCGCTGGATCACCTCGATGTTCGACCTCTTCGAGGAGAACGTGCGGCTGTTCCCGGCGCTGATCCCGGAGTCGCGGGACATGGCCGAGGAGCCGCTGCTCACCGAGGGTGCCTCCCCGCGGCTGCACGAGCTGATGCTCCACAACGGCACGGTGTGGCGCTGGAACCGTCCGATCTACGATCCCGGCACCGACGTCCCGCACCTGCGCCTGGAGAACCGGATCCTGCCGGCGGGGCCGACGGCCGCGGATATGGCCGCCAACGCCGCCTTCTTCTACGGGATCCTCCACTCGCTGGTGCACGAGCGGCGCCCGCTGTGGTCGCGGATGAGCTTCGAGCAGGCCGACGAGTCCTTCCAGCAGTGCGCCCGCTGGGGTCTCGAGGCCCGGGTGCGCTGGCCGAAGGTGGGTCGGGTGCGCGTGGCCGATCTGCTACGCGAGCAGCTGATCCCGCAGGCCATGGACGGGCTGAAGGAGCTCGGGGCCGATGCGGACGTCGCCGATCACTACGGGAACCTCCTCAGCGAGCGCACCCGCACCGGACGCAACGGCGCACGCTGGCAGATCGACACCGTCACGTCCCTCGAGCTGCGCGGCGCCAGTCGCTCCGAGGCGCTCGCGGAGATGACGCGGCTGTACCGGGAGGGCGTGGACTCCGGGAAGCCGGTGCATGACTGGCCGGTGCCGGCGCGCCAGCGGCGCTGAGGTCTGCGAGCGACGCTGGGTGAGGTCCGCCCGGTGACTTCCGAAGGTTGAGACGGCCGTCTCGTATCGCGGATGCGGTCGTACTCTTCCGGCATGACCACCCCCGCCCCGAACACCACCTCCCCGCACCGCACCGCGAAGCTGTCGAGGGAGGACCGCTCCGCGCGCATCGCGGTGACCGTCTTCCCTGCCCTGATCCTCGCCGCGGCCGCCTTCGCCTTCTTCGTGCCCGCGGCCGGCCAGTCGATCGCGCCGTTCACGAGCATCTTCCTCGGCGTCATCATGTTCGCGATGGGGCTGACCCTCACGATCCCCGACTTCGGTCTCGTGGCGCGCCGCCCCCTGCCGGTGCTGATCGGCGTCGTCGCCCAGTTCGTGATCATGCCGCTGGTGGGCCTGGGCGTCTCGGTGCTCCTGCAGCTCCCGCCCGAGCTCGCCGTCGGCGTGATCCTGGTGGGCTGCGCCCCGGGCGGGACCAGCTCGAACGTCATCACGTACCTCTCCAAGGCAGATACCGCCCTGTCGGTCACGATGACCTCCATCTCGACGCTGCTCGCACCGATCTTCACCCCGCTGCTCACCCTGTGGCTGGCCGGCTCGTACCTGCCGATCGCCGCCGGTGACATGGCGATGTCGATCGTGAAGATGGTGCTGGTGCCCGTGATCGCCGGCATCGTGATCCGTCTGCTGCTGGGGTCGCTCGTGGACCGCATCATGCCTGCCCTGCCCTGGGTCAGCGTCGCGGGCATCTCGCTCGTGGTCGTGGCCGTGGTCAGCGGCTCCACCGAGGCGATCGTCTCCGCCGGCGCCCTGGTGCTGCTCGCCGTGGTGCTGCACAACGGGATCGGCTACCTCGCCGGCTACTGGCTCGCGCGCCTGCTCCGACAGGGCGAGCGCGCCGCCCGCACCACCTCGATCGAGGTGGGCATGCAGAACTCCGGTCTGGCCGCGACGCTCGCGGCGAGCGCCTTCAGCCCCGCGGCGGCCCTGCCCGGCGCGATCTTCTCGATCTGGCACAACCTCTCCGGCGCCATGCTGGCGGTGTACTACCGGCGCAGCGCCGACAAGCATCCGGTGGATGCCGTCTGACCTCCACCACTCCGCCGTCTCCGGACGGCACCGACGAGGCCCGGTGCCCCGCTGCTGCGGGGTACCGGGCCTCGTCGGTAGAGGTCAGCGGGAACGCGGAGGGCCGTCACCCGGGATATCCGCACGGGCGCTTCCCGTACGGGCCGGCAGGCTCCCTCGACCCGTGCCGCCGTCGGCCTCGTCGCCGTCCTCGTAGGGATCGCGCATGACGGGGACCTCGTCCACCGCCTCGGGTTCGACCACCACCTCGTCGGTGTCGTACTCCTCGTCCCCTTCGCGACGCTCGTACTCCTCCGGGGGCAGCACCTGCTTCCAGTTCCTGGTGCGCATCTTCGGCAGCTCGCCGGCATCCTCCTGCAAGGCTCTGTACAGCGCATACATCTGGAAGAAGCCCATGATGAAGAACGGCAGGCCGACGAGGATGATCGTGGACTGGAGCGCCTCGAGACCGTTGGAGCCCGAGAACACCAGCAGCGTCGCGGTGATCAGTCCGATCGCCAGGCCCCAGAAGATGCGCTGGCCCAGCGGGTTGTAGTCCTCGTGGCCGTTGGCCATGGAGTCCGTGACCAGTGCGGCGGAGTCCACCGAGGTCACGAAGAAGACGATCACCAGGATGATGGCGACGACGGATACGAAGAACGCCGCCGGGTAGTAGCTGAGGAAGGCGAACAGGGCACCGGGTATGTCCCCGTCACCGACCACCGTGTCGACCAGGCCGCCCTCACCGTTGAGCTCGATGTCGAAGGCCGAGAAGCCGAAGATCCCGAACCAGACCACCGAGAAGGCGGACGGGACGGCGAGCACGCCGGAGACGAACTGGCGGATGGTGCGGCCCTTGGAGATGCGGGCGATGAAGATGCCCACGAACGGCGACCAGGTGATGGTCCACGCCCAGTAGAAGACCGTCCAGGTGTTCTGCCAGCCGGTGTTCGCGAAGGTGTCGTTCCACAGGGCCAGTTCGGGCAGGTTCACGATATAGCTGCCGAAGGACTCGAAGGTGCCCTTGAGGACGAACAGCGTGGAACCCCCGGCGAACAGCACGAACAGCAGCAGCAGAACGGCGGCGACGATATTGACGTTCGACAGGATCTTGATGCCCTTGTCGAGCCCGAGCGAGACGGAGATCAGGGCCAGGCCGCAGACCACGGCGATGATGATGAGCTGCCAGCCGGAGGTCTCCGGCATGCCGAACAGCTCGTTGAGGCCACCGTTGATCTGCAGGGTGCCCAGGCCGATGGAGACGGCGATGCCGAACACGGTGCCGACGATCGCGACGATGTCGATGATCTTGCCGATCGGGCCGTGAATGCCCTCACCGAGGATCGGCTGGAAGATCGAGCTCACGCGCGGGGGCAGGTTGCGCTTGTGGATGAAGTACGCGAAGCACAGCGCAGGCAGTGTGAAGATCGTCCAGGTGTGCAGCGTGAAGTGGTAATACGTGTAGTTCATGGCGTCTTTGGCGGCTGCTACGGAGCCGGCCTCGATGCCGAGCGAGGCGCCGCGCGGAGGATCACCGAAGTGGCTGATCGGTTCGGCGACTCCCCAGAACATGAGGATCGAGCCGATACCGGCGGCGAACAGCATGGCGAACCACGCGGCACCGGAATGCTCCGGCGGCTCCTCGTCGGGGCCGAGCTTCACGCGGCCGAAGCGGCCCACGGCGATGAAGATCAGGAACGCGAGGAACATCGTCACGCCGAGGATGTAGAACCAGCCGAGGTTCGTCAGCAGCCAGTCCGAAGCCACGGACACCGCAGCGTTCAGCGGATCGGTGAAGGCGATCGTCCCGATCACGAAGGCGATGATGATCGCCGCCGATCCGAAGAAGATCACCGGCGATGTGCGCAGGTGCAGCGCGTCATGCAATCGATTCAACATCGTTCTCGACTCCTCGTCGTCGTCACGCGGCGTGGCGCGCGGCGTGCACCCCACGGCGGCGCGTCATCTCGAGCGGTGGAACTTTCGGACAGTCTGGCACGTCACACCGACGTCCGGGCGCGGATTCCCCGCACGGGGGGAAACTCCCCATCTCGCCGGGTCAGGGCTCCGTGTTGACTGTCCTCGCGACCATGGCGGAGGATCCAGCTCCGCCCCGGACCGAGCCCAGGAGGCCTGACGATGCCCGCACCCCAGCACTTTCCTCCGGCTCGCGGCGGGGACCGCTGAGCAGATGCACCCTGCATACGCCTTCGGCCCTCGGATCCGGCGCTATCGGCCCTCGATCCACCTCTCGCATGCCATACCGCTGCTGGGATGCGGACCCTCCTTCGGGGCCGTCTGCGTCCTCGCCGGCCTGCTGAGTTCGAGCGGGGACATGGCGGGATTCGGTGTGCTGCTGCTGGTCGTCTTCCCTCCGATCATGGCGGCGGTGGCGACGTTCCACTGGTCCGCCTACCTGGACCTGCACGAGAACGGTCTCGTCGTGGGGCGCTCCGTCATCGGGAAGGTGCGGCCGATGTGGTACTCCGAGATCGAGCCCACCACGATCCGGGTGTTCTCCAAGATCGACAACGTGCGCGGGCCCTACCGTGCCCAGATCTGGCCGAACTGGCACTTCACCGGCGGAGCGGATCTCGCGGTGACATTCCTGGCTCTTCCCAGATGAAGGTGTAGGTCGGCCGGGCGCGTCGGTCCGCAGATAGACGTCGAGGTCTCCCGACGATGGAGGTTCCTACGCCATCCATCCGAAAGACCTCGACGTGCCCGACGCTACCCCGCCGGCCGGCTTCGGCCGCCCTGACCTAACCGCCTTCGCGGCTCATCCCAATCGACCCTGATCGGGTCTGCTGACCCCCTCGACGAGAACGCAGCGACATCACAGCCACCCAACCCCGACCGTCCGGGAAGCCAGGACACGTCACACGGCCTGTGCTGCGGGCGTGTCGAGTAGGTAGTCCAGGGGCGACGCAGGAGCGTCGACGCGACGTGCTGAGAGGTGGTTCCAGTCGAGCACTAGCACACCGGCTACAGGCATGGCGATAGGTCAGGAACGGCGTCGCTCCCTACGCAGGAGGGAGCGCAGAGTCTCGGCGTTCGCGTAGCCGACCCGTAGCGCGATCTCGGCGGAGGTGAGGTCCGTGGTTGCTGAGAGGTGTCGAGCTCGTTCGATGCGAAGCCGTTGGACGAAGCCGAGCGGAGTGAGGTTGAGCGCCGCACGGACTCGTCGTTCGAGGGTGCGCCGGCTGGTGCCGAGCGACTGCGCGACGAAGGCGACGTTGAACGGTTCGTCCAGGCGGGCGCGCACGAAGCGTTCGAACTCGACGACGATCGGGTCCTCGTGCCGGAGATGTTCGTAGGCGACGAAGGCCGCCTGCGACGGGCGCTCGTCGATGATGAGGAGCTTGGCGACATGTTGGGCCAGGTCGGGGCTGATCGATCGCACGAGTGAGAGCGCGAGGTCGATGTGGGCGAACGCGGCGCCGGCGGTGACGAGGTTCCCGTCGACCACGACCATGGTGTCGAGATCGAGGGCGACGGTCGGATAGCGCTTCAGGAACTCCGGCCCCAGGAACCAGCTGGTCGTCGCCCGCCGATGATGCATCCGTCCGGTCTCGGCGACAGCGAACACGCCGGTGCACGCCGCGGCGATCCGGGTGGTCGCCTCGTCGAGGCGCCCGAGCGAGGCGATGACCGAACGAGCATCTCGGCTCTGGAGGGCATCGTTGGTAGCGGCGGCCGTAAGGGTTCCAAGCGCAGGGACGACGACCACGTCGAACTCTCCGGACTCCGGCAGCGGGTGGTCCACCGACAGGGTCATCGATGCCGTCGTGGTCACTCGCCGTTTCGGTCCGAGGATGGCGAGTTCGATCGGGTCGATCCGCGGGTCGACATCGCCGCGGGCTCCGTCGGCCACCCGCACGATGTCGATGATCGACGCGATAGCCGAACCGAAGCAGCCGTCGATCGCGATCAGTCCGATACGCATGACGTAAACAATAGCAATACTGCCGTATACGCCACTCCCCACCGGCCCTCGCTCGTCATACGCTGAACTCGTCCCACGAAGAACCCCGACGTCAAGGAGAGTCCCTCATGTCCACACCCTCATCACTTCCGTATGCCTTCGTCGCCAAGATCGTCGCGGCCGATGGACAGCACGACGCGGTCGCAGATCTGCTCGCCGGCGCTGTCGCACTCGCCAACGAAGAAGTAGGAACGATTGTCTGGTTCGCGGTCAGGACCCACGCCGACACCTTCTGGATCTTCGATGCATTCCCCGACGAAGCCGCTCGCGACGCCCACGCCAACGGCGCCATCGTCGCAGCCCTGATGGCCAACCAGCACCTTCTCAGCGCAGCACCCGAGATCCTGGCGGCCGACGTCCTCGCGTCCAAGCTCCCGTAGTCCGCCAACGCACGAGACGATCGCGCCCCGCCGAGTCGGTCCGCAGATAGACGTCGAGGTCTCCCGACGATGGAGGTTCCTACGCCATCCATCGGAAAGACCTCGACGTGCCCGACGCTACCCCGCCGGCCGGCTTCGGCCGCCCTGACCTGACCGCCTTCGCTCGACTCGACGGCCTCGGTCTGAGCGTGATCGGGCAACGACTTGAACCGGATCGTGCGGTCCTCGCGTGCCGCGTGGTGGAACCAGATCAGTGGTGCCGACGGTGCGGCAGCGAAGGCGCCGCTCGTGACACCGTGATCCGGCGGTTGGCCCACGAGCCGCTGGGCTGGCGACCGACCGTGCTGGAAGTTGTAGTGCGCCGCTACCGCTGTGCAGACTGCGGACACGTGTGGCGCCAAGACACCAGCGCCGCGGCGGAGCCACGCGCGAAGCTCTCGCGCACCGGGCTGCGGTGGGCGCTGGAAGGGATCGTGGTCGCACACCTCACCGTCGCCCGTGTCGCCGAGGGACTCGGGGTCGCGTGGGACACCGCCAACAACGCGGTCCTGGCCGAAGGCAAGCGGCTGCTGATCAACGACCCCAAGCGGTTCGAGGGCGTGAAGGTGATTGGCGTCGATGAGCACGTCTGGTGCCACACCAGGCGTGGCGACAAGTACGTCACCGTGATCATCGACCTCACCCCGGTCCGCGATGGCGCCGGCCCAGCAAGGCTGCTGGACATGGTCGAGGGCCGGTCGAAGGCGGCGTTCAAAACCTGGCTCGCCGACCGCGACGACGCCTTCCGTGACGCGGTCGAGGTGGTCGCGATGGACGGCTTCACCGGGTTCAAGACCGCCGCTGCGGAGGAGATCCCGGACGCGGTCACGGTGATGGATCCCTTCCACGTCGTGCGCCTGGCCGGTGACGCCCTCGACAGGTGCCGGCGCCGGGTCCAACTCGCGATCCACGGGCACCGTGGGTTCAGGGACGATCCGCTCTACAAGTCGCGGCGCACGCTGCACACCGGCTCGGACCTGCTCACCGACAAGCAGAGCGACAGGCTACGCGCGCTGTTCGTTGATGACGCTCACGTCGAGGTCGAGGCGACCTGGGGTGTCTACCAGCGGATGATCGCCGCCTATCGCCACGAGGACCGGCAACGTGGCGGCGAGCTCATGGAGAAGCTGATCACCGACCTCAGCGCCGGCGTCCCCAAGGTGCTCACCGAGCTCACCACCCTGGGCCGGACCCTGAAGAAGCGAGCCGCCGACGTGCTCGCCTACTTCGAACGACCCGGCACCAGCAACGGGCCGACCGAGGCACTCAACGGACGGCTCGAACACCTGCGCGGCTCCGCACTCGGGTTCCGCAACCTGACCAACTACATCGCCCGAAGCCTGCTCGAGACCGGCGGCTTCGGACCCCAACTCCTACACCCCCGATTGGGATGAGCCACATTCCTGGGCCCGCACCCCGAGTCAGAGCCGGGTCCACAGGCTCGCCGCCCGGCGATCGCCAAGGGCATCGTGCTGTTCGGCTCGCGGGACGCCGTGGAGATCGCCGAGCAGATCCGCGCGGGCCTCGAGCGAGGAGGCTGCCCGCCGCACCTGGCACGCTGGTCACAGCGCTTCGGGATCGAGCGCGTGGAAGGACCTCACTACCGGGCCGTGCAGCAGATCCCCGGCATGGACCGCGACTGGAGGCCTTCGCAGGATGACTGAGTACTCCGCGGACGAGTGCTCCACTCTCGGCCCTCGGATTCGGCGCTGTCGACCGTCGGTCCACCTCTCGCATGCGTTCCCCTACCTGGGCTGCCTCCCCACCGTCCTCGTCCTCATGGCCCTCGGGAGCGTGCTGCTCGGCGACAGCAGAGGGATCGACACCCTCCTCATGGTGGCCGTGCTCTACCTTTTCGTCACCGGCTTCGTGTGCGCGGTGCAGTGGTCCGCCTACCTGGACCTGCACGAGAGGGGTCTCGTCGTCGGCCGCTCCGTCCTGGGCCGGCGCCGACCGATGCGATACACCGAGCTCGACCCCACCACCCTCAGGGTGTTCTCCGGGATCGACACGGTGCGCGGGGGCCTCTACGCCCCGATCTGGGCGAATTGGCACTTCACCGGAGGCGCTGACCTCGCGGTGACCTTCCTGGGGCCGCGCCGGGGCAGGAGACTCTCCCCGGCGCCACGGCCACCGGCTCCCGGGAACGGCATCGTGCTGTTCGGATCGCGGGACGCCGTGCAGATCGCCGGGCAGATCCGGAGCGGTCTCGAACGCGAAGGGTGCCCTTCGCGCCTGGCCCGCTGGTCGGAGCAGTTCGGCATCGTGGCCCTGTCGGGCGGCTCCTTCGACGCCCAGGCGCAGATCCCCGGCATGAGCACGGACCGGCCCCCTCGACCTGGCCCCTGACCCGGTTCGCGACCTCTCCGACCCGCCTGCCACCGGGCAGTTCTCCCCATCGCACCCCGCGACGGCCGCCCCGTACGGTGGCTGAGCAGGCGGCGCAGGAGCCCGCTTCCGACGACGCACCTCAGCGTGCTCCCGACCCGGAGGTCATCAGCATGAACAACCCCTATGGCATCCCGAGCACGCCGTCGCGGAGGAACCGCTCACCGCTGTTCATCGCCCTCGGCTGCGGCTGCGCACTCCTCGCGGTGCTCGTGCTCGTCGCCGGTGGAGCCGGGATCTATCTCCTGACCCAGGAGCCGAACGATCCGCCTCCGACCTCCACCCAGGAGCCGACCGACGATCCCTCCGAGGATCCGACCGACGAGCCCACGTCGGAGACGACCGAGGAGCCGACAGATGAGCCCACCGCAGGTCCCACCGACGGCGCGCTGGTGACCCTGTCGGTGTCGGACACCGGCGAGGGGACCACGCTCGACGCCGACGGCGAGACGCTGACCTCGAAGAACGGGAAGTTCGTGGGCACCACCGTCACCATCGAGAACCAGGGCACGGAGACGATCGGGCTGGATCTCGACAACTTCCTCTTCCACGGCGACGACGGCTCGACGTACGAGCTGCGCTACGGGTCCTTCACCACCAGCGGCCCGCAGATCGCCCCCGGCGAGACGGCCAAGGCCAACGTCTACGTCGACGTCAGCGAGGACACCGTGCTGGAAGCGGTGAGCTACTCCGATCCCGTCGGCACCGGCGGCGAAGTCGTCAGGCTCCCGCTCTCCTGATCGTCCGTCACACCGCGGCCCTCGGGCCGGGGCACGGCACGGATCACGAGCGTCGCGAAGACCGCGATCGTCACGGCCACCGCGAGCACCGTCACCCCGGCCACCAGCGGTTCGCTGCGCAGCAGCTGCGGGATCAGCCGCGTGGGCACCAGTGCCGCGAAGGCGAAGGCCGTGAGCGTACCGAGGTACGAACCGACCATGAACGCGCGGTGGGTGGGAACGCTGCCCCGTCGGATCGCGACGATCGCGAGCACCATGCACAGCAGCGTCCAGGTCGACAGTCCGTGCAGCCAGGAGAAGCCGTCCGGCATGATGCCGAAGCTCGAGGTGCACACCACCAGCATCGCCGCCACCCAGGTCGTGCCGAGCAGCCGGTGGGCCCCGTCGCGCCGCCGTCGAAGGATCTGCAGCGGTCCCAGCAGGAGCACGTACAGAGCCGCGATGGCGTGCACGATGATGACCGGCGTGAAGGGTTCCATGGCATGCACGATAGTGTGACTATCCACGACGGCGCCATCAAGATAGTCGCTGGTCGTCGCACTATCCAGAGTGACAGAAGCGTCCGGAAGCACAGACGCACAGACGCAGGAGAGGAGGCCCGGATGCTGCTGCAGGAGCTGTCGGACGCGAGCGGGTGCAGCGCGGCCTCGATCAAGTACTACCGTCGCGAAGGGCTGCTGCCTGCCGGCGAGCGCCTCACCGCCACCCGGCAGGAGTACGGGCCGGCGCACCTCGAGCGGCTCCAGCTGATCCAGGTCCTGCGGGAGATGGCGAACGCTCCGATCGCGAGGATCCGCAGACTCACCCAGCTGCTCGATGATCCTGAGGTACCGGTGATCCGGGCGCTCGAGGAAGCTCAGGCGATCGCGCTGGGCGCGGCTCCGGACACCGCCGATCCGGGCACCGAGGACCTGGAGGGCGACGGATCCGGGTCGGGGAGGTCGGAGCATCCCTCGGTCCGGACGCTCCTGGACCGATTGGGCTGGCCGGACATCGACTCCGTGCCGCGTCGTGCGCTGGATGATCTGCTGCACGCCCTGGTGGGTTGGGAGATGCCCGCGGACCCGGACACCCTGCAGCGTTATGCGGAACCGATGGCGGAGATCGCGCGCGGGGATCTGGAGTATCTCCAGGAGGGTGCGGAGCTGGGCACCGCCCCGTCGGACGACGTCGTCGTGCTGCGCTCGGTGGCCGGCACCATCGCGTTCGACCGATTGGCCCAGGTGCTGCGTGCCCTCGGGCACACGTCGCTGAGTGTGCAGGCCAGCGCGATTCCCAGCGAATGACCAGCGCCAGCGCAGAGCTTTTTCCGGGAGGGCGTGTGTACTCGTCTCAACGCGTCACCGGAGGAACCGCCGACTGAGGAGGAAGCGGAACTCCATATATCCGGGACGCGGGGGAAAGGGATGGCCCCGGCTCGTGGGGACGAGCCGGGGCACTTTCCTGTCCGGGCCGGTCGCCTGCCGGCCCCGCCTCACCCGCCGGCCCTGGTCCGTCGTCCTGCGATCCACAGCACTGCGCACGGACTCGCCGTCCGTTGAGATCAGCGCCGCTCAGTGCCGCAGATCGATCCCGAACACGCGACGGATCTGTGCCACGGCGTGCCGGGTGAAGCGACGATCCGAGGGCGTCGAGGCGAAGGGCACCAGCAGACCGGGATGATCCGGATGCGTCACCCGTCCGTGGGTCGAACCGGCAGTGACGACGAAACCCGCCGATTCCATCCGGCGCAGCAGCTCCCGGCGCGAGGTGGGGTGCCGGGTCCCCTTCCCTCCGCGGGCGCTCGGTCCGGCGGCATCCTCGGCGATGTCGAGGGCCGGCTCGTAGTCGTCGGGTCGCACCGAGAGCGCGTACCGCGTGGAGAAGGCACCGATCACCGCGTTGTCCGCACGTCGCACCTGCACCACGAGAGCGCCGCGCTGGAAGTGGTCGCTCGCGCCAGCGTCCGCCGTCCACGCGTCCTCCGGATCGGCGACGACCTCCACGATCTGTGCGGTGGTCAGGCTCGCGACCCCCACGGTGCGGATCTCCTCCTCCCGGACCCGCAACGGCCGCGGCAGCGGACGGGGATCCTCGGGGGCGAGGGTGTGCACGGCGTCCGGCGGTGGGGACACGGGCGACCGGGGCGGATCGAGGCGCCGGGTGCGACGGCGGGGCAGGACGTCGGACGGGGACTCCTGCGGCGCCGGGGTCCCGGATCTCCCGGCCGGTCCGGACGAGCCGGGGGACGGTTCGGGGGCCGACGGGCGCCGCCCGGTGGCGGTCCAGTCGACGGGACGCACCGAGCGCGCGGGATCGGTGCGTCCGCCCAGGAGGCGGGGCGTCGGTGGGGCGGGGGCCGACGGGGTCGACGTCTCGGGCCGAGTGGTCTGCTGCGTCTCCGCACGTGGCCGGCGGGCGCGCGGTCGTTTCTTCGTCGAACCCATCGCTCCCCCTGCCCGTCCTCGTCGTGCCGTCAGCCGCGTCCGCGTCCGCGGCCCGTCGTCCGGCTGTCCTGCGGTCGTCCCCGATGGTGTCACGTGCCGGGGGCGTCCAGTACCTTGGACGCCGTCCGTATCGCTCCATCTGTGAGGTCCTGCGTGCCCATCAGCGCCACCACTCGTCGTCCGTCCCGTGCTCGTCTCGCGGGGGCTCTGTTCGCGATCACACTGCTCGCGGCAGGCTGCAGCGACGCCGGCGACTCCGATCAGGGCGACGCCCCCGCCGCGCCCGAGGCCTCCGACGCGGGCGGCTCGTCGGAGGCAGGCGGCTCGGAATCGAGCGACGGGTCCGACGACGGCGGTGAGGACGTCGTGGTCACGGGCAGCTCCGACGGGGGCGGGAAGTCCTCGGCCACCGTGCCCCGGGAGCCGTTCTCGGTGACGCCCGCTCCGGACGGCTTCGCGCCGCCGGATCCCTGCTCCGGCGAAGGCGCCTACTTCGTCGAGGTGGACGGCGGCAGCGCATCCCCTGACCTCCCCGAGCGGGACGGCGAGACCCTCTCCATCGAGGCCACGGGCATCTCGGGCGACACCGCCCAGCTCACCGCGACCATCGGAGACGGGAAGCCCCGCCCGATCGAGGACATCACCCTCGGAGAGACAGCCACCCTCGAGGGGTGGACCATCTCCGTGACGAGCGTCTGCCAGGACACCGACCAGGTCGAGTTCGACCTCATCGACTGAGGTCGCCGCCACCTGACGTCGCCCTCACCTGGAGTCGCCACCACCTGGGGTCGCCCTCACCTGAGCTCGCAGAGCCCAGGAGGTGCACGACGAGGTGAGCGCGGCCGGGTCATCCCGTTCCTCGCGGCACGGCATGATGGGACGATGACCTCCCCGCACCGCTTCGACCTCGATGCCATCGGGGCCGGCCTCCCCGTCGCGGCGGCCCGCGCGGAGCTCGAGGCGGCCGCACGCACCGGGGCGATGGTGGTCACGGCGCCGCCCGGCACCGGGAAGACGACCCTCGTCCCACCCCTGGTCGCGAACCTCGCCGAGGGCCTCACCCTGGTCACGCAGCCACGGCGCGTCGCCGTGCGCGCAGCCGCCCGCCGGGTCGCGAGCCTGGACGGCACCGAGCTGGGCGGGCCGGTCGGCTTCACGGTGCGCGGGCAGCGCCAGGTGGGCCGCTCGACCCGCCTGGAGATGATCACCCCCGGGGTGCTGCTGCGCCGTCTGCTCGCCGACCCCGACCTGCCCGGAGTCTCCGCTGTGGTGCTCGACGAGGTCCACGAGCGCTCCCTGGAGACGGACCTGCTGCTGGGGATGCTCGCCGAGGTGCGGCAGCTGCGCGAGGACCTGCTGGTCGGGGCGATGTCCGCGACCCTCGACGCCGGCGCAGTCTCCACCCTGCTCGACGGTGCACCGGTCGTGGACGTGCCCAGCGCGCTGCATCCGCTCACGGTGGACTACGCGCCCTCCCCCGCCCCGCGCCTGGACGCGCGCGGCATCACCCGTGAGTACCTCGACCATCTCGCCCGCACCGCGGCCCGTGCCCAGCGGGAGGCGGGCTGCGATGCCCTGGTGTTCGTGCCCGGTGCCCGCGAGGTCGACGAGGTCGTCTCCCGCCTGCAGGGGCTGGTGGGCGGCGAGGTCCGCGGCGGAGCCGGAGGCCGCGAGGGAACCGAGGGGCGGGACGTCGAGGTGCTCGCCCTCCACGGCCGTCTCCCCGCCGCGCAGCAGGACCGGGCCACCGGCGGGCGCCGCCCCGGGGAGAGCCCGCGGATCGTGGTGTCGACCTCGATCGCGGAGAGCTCGCTGACCGTGCCGGGCGTGCACCTGGTGGTCGATGCGGGCCTGTCCCGCGAGGTGCGCCGGGATCGTGGCCGGGACATGTCGGGCCTGGTCACGGTCAGCGCCTCGCGCGCCGCGGCGGATCAGCGGGCCGGCCGCGCCGCGCGTCAGGGCCCCGGCCGGGCGGTGCGGGTGTTCGCGCCGTCGGACCTCGCCGGGATGCCCGCGCAGTCGGCCCCGGACATCACGAGCGCTGACCTCACCGATGCCGCCCTGTGGCTCGCGTGCTGGGGAACTCCGCGGGGCGAGGGGCTGGCCCTGCTCACGCCTCCGCCCCGTGCCGAGATCACCGCCGCCGACCGGACCCTGCGCGCCCTGTCCCTGGTCGACGACGCCGGCCTGCCCACCGAATCCGGGACCCGCGTGGCGCGCATGCCGATCGGGGTGCGCGAGGCCCGCGCCCTCGTCGACGGCGCCCACGGACTGCCCGGCCGCGACAGCGCCCGCCGAGCGGCGGAGGTCGTCGCCGCCGTCTCCGACGACCACCGCCCCGTCGGCGCCGATCTGCCCCGCCTGCTGCAGGATCTCCGTGCCGGACGCGCGCCCGGCACGGAACGCTGGGCCCGGGAGCGGGACCGCCTGGCCCGCATCGCCCACGACGCCGCCGGCGGCTCAGCTGCCGGGACGAAGCGCGTGACCTCCCCCGACGCCGCCGAGCAGGCAGGCGCGATCCTCGCCCTGGCCCGCCCCGAACGCATCGCCCGACGCACGACCGACGGCTCGCGCTCCTATCTGCTCGCCTCGGGCACCCGGGCCGCTCTCCCGGAGAGCAGCGGACTCCTGGGAGCGGACTGGCTCGCGGTCTGGGAGGTGCAGCGGGCCGACGGTCGTGCGGCCGACGGCACCGGCGCCGTGATCCGCACCGCCGCCCCGCTGTCCGAGGAGGATGCCTTCCTCGCCGGGGCGGAGCTGCTGGCCGACGAGCGCACGGCCGTGCTGGAGAACGGAACGGTGCGCGCGCGGGAGCGGCGCACGCTCGGCGCGATCGAGCTGTCCTCCACGCCGGTGCGTGCCACGAAGCAGGACACCGTGCCCGCGGTCCTCGCCCATGTGCGATCCCACGGGCTGGACGCGCTGTCGGCGAACGACGCGGCCCGATCGCTGCGGGCCCGCCTGGCCCTGGTGCGCCGCGAGCTCGGGGACCCGTGGCCCGCGATGGACGAGGCCTCCCTGCTCGACACCCTGGAGACATGGCTGGCACCGCAGCTCTCCGCCCGCACCACCCAGCTGTCCGCGGTCGACGTGACCGGCGGGCTGCGTCACCTGCTGCCCTGGCCCGAGGCCTCCGAGCTCGATGCCCTGGCACCCCAGCGGCTCGCGGTGCCCTCCGGGTCGAGCGCACGCATCGACTATCCGGAGCCGGATGCCGAGGACGGCCGCCCCGTGGTCGCGGTGAAGCTGCAGGAGCTGTTCGGGTTCGCCGAGACCCCCCGCCTGGTGCGCGGCCGGGTGCCGGTGCTGTTCCACCTGCTCTCCCCCGCCCGGCAGCCGCTCGCGATCACCGATGATCTGCGGTCCTTCTGGGACGGCCCGTACCAGGACGTGCGCAAGCAGATGCGTGGCCGCTATCCCAAGCATCCCTGGCCCGAGGACCCCTGGACCGCCCCGGCCACCTCCCGCACGAAACGCGCGATGGGGCGCGCATAGCATCCGTCCATGCGCTCACCGTCGACCGTTCTACGTGCTGACCCTCAGCTGGCGGCCGCCCCCTGCGTGGCGATGACCACCGCGGCCATGTCGTCGATGATCTGACGGACCGCCGCCGTCGCCGGGCTGTCGACGTGGAGCTCCTTGATCGAGCGGTCGAGCTCTCGCCTGCTCATGCCCGGGATGTCGTTCTTGAGGATGCGGTGGGCGATCTTCAGGGCGCGCAGCATCTCGAGCAGGATCGCGTCCTGCAGGCTCCTGCGTGCCGGATCGCTGAGCGCGGTGACGAGCCGGGCACGCAGCTCCTCCTCGGTCGAGGCGTCCTGGGTGGGCCAGCTCGTCAGGAACCAGCCGTCCTTGCGCTCGATCGCCCCGGCAGCGACCCAGACCTCTCCGACCACCTCGGTGAGGTCCATCCGGCGGTGGCCGACCACGGACTTGATCCGCTTGCCGTCGAGCTCGCCGAGCGCGCCGAGCGCCTGGTCGAGCTCGGCGATGCCGGTGGGCGCGGCGTCGACCACCTCGACCCGCGGGTTCCGTCCCTCCGCCAGAGAGACCTTCTCCCGCAGCGTGAGCTCGACGACGGCTGCCGCGGCGAGCGCCTGCTTGCGGAACTGGGTGGAGTCCTGGCGTCCGGCGTCGTTGGTCAGCAGCAGGAAGAGTTCTGCGGGGATCGTCGAGGTCGTCATCGCTCCAGTGTGGCCGTGGACTCCCCGGGGAGGCATCCGCCGATCGTCGAGGGCCGCCCCTCCCTCGGGCAAGCTCCCCTCGGGCAAGGCCCAGACGACCCTGGCACCATGGACCCATGCGTCTGCTCTCCACCCCCTCCCGTCTCTATCGCGTGCTCGCCTTCGCGGAGATGGTCACCTGGACCCTGCTGATCGTGGGGATGCTCCTGAAGTACGTGCTGGACGTGACCGATGTGCTCGTGCGCATCGGCGGCGGTCTGCACGGCTTCACCTTCCTCTGCTACCTCGTGGTGACGGTGCTGGTCGCGATCGATCAGCGCTGGCGGCTGCGGGATGTGGTGCTCGGCATCGGCTCTGCGGTCATCCCGTACATGACGGTCCCGTTCGAGCGCTCGGCGATGCGCCGCGGACTGCTCGGCGACTCCTGGCGGCTGCGTGCGGAGCAGGGACGCAACGGGCTGGAGAAGGTCGTCTCCCTCGCGCTGCGTCGCCCGATCCCGGCCGCGCTGATCGCGATCGTCGTGGTGGCGATCGTGTTCTCCGTGCTGCTGTCGCTGGGCCCGCCCACCGAGTGGTTCTCCTGATCCGACGCTCCTGATCCGGAGCACCCTTCCCTGATCCGAAGCGCCCTCAGCGTCTCCGTCGCGGCGGGGCGATCGGGTCGATCCGCACCATCTCGCCTCCGCGCAGGTGCAGTCTGCTGATCTCCACCACCGCGGTGCGAGGCGCCAGGCGCGGCACCTGCGGCTGATCGGGCTCCGGCGGCAGTGCCTCCCCGAAGCACACGCCGCAGTCCTGCACGGCGAGCGCCTGCGACCGCCGCGCCTCCCACTCCACCTGCGCCTGCTGCGAAGCCCGGATCCACGGACCGCCATGGGGCCTGCACGGCCCTTCCCCGTCGCGTCCGTGCAGCGGGCACTGCGCGGGACGGCGCGTGACCTGAAGCTCCATCCCCTCTAGAGCCGGCACCCTCGGGTCCGACCCGGTGGGGATCACGTCCAGTCCGGCCGGTCCGATCCTCAGCACGGCGACCTGGCCGTGCTCCACCGCGATCAGCAGCGCCCGTTCGAGCGCCTGGTCCGGATGCGGGGCCAGCAGGTCCTCCCGCGCGGCAGCGGCCGGCTCGAACCAGTCGCGGCGAGTGCCCACGAGAGCGCCGAGCGCCACCGGCCCGCCCCGGCGACGCAGAGCCCCCGCGACCGCAGGCCGACGGAACCAGGTGCGCGCGGACGGCTGCGGCGGCCGCGGCCGCCCTTCCACCGGGGCCCCGGCGAGCGCGC
The DNA here is from genome assembly GCF_052378285.1 of Brachybacterium sp. AOP3-A1-3. Taxonomy (NCBI): domain Bacteria; kingdom Bacillati; phylum Actinomycetota; class Actinomycetes; order Micrococcales; family Dermabacteraceae; genus Brachybacterium; species Brachybacterium sp. AOP3-A1-3. The sequence continues at coordinate 146,238 of NZ_JBQSXM010000009.1, forward strand.
CCTCCGGGCTGGGCCGCGCCGGGCTTCCCATCGGCCGCACTCGTACCTCGAAGGGGCTCTCGCGTCCGCTGACGTCGGCGACGACCATGCCGTCGGGGGTGAGCGTGGGCAGCACGGGCCCGAGCGCCGGCAGCACCAGCCAGGTGTGCTCGAGCTCGAGCGGAGGCCTGGCCTGCAGCGTCGAGCGGACTATCTCCCCCGAGGGTGGGGTCGTGGGCTCCCTCCGGCGGAAGGCGATCTCGTCGGCAGCGTGCGCGGCGCCTGCGGCATCTGCGGCGCCCGTCGCGCCGGCCGCGTGCGCAACGTGCGCGGCGTCGTCATCGGCGTCATCGGCGTCATCGCGCAGCAGTCGCGGGTCCGCGCAGGCGGTGATCGGGCCGACGCCCGGCAGGTCCAGCTCGATCAGCTGGTCGCGCCAGGTGGTGGCGGGGGTGGTGTCGAGAGTGGTGGGATCGTCCTCGTGGTGCATGACCATGGCTGCCTTCCGACGGGGCCCTCACGGGCCTCCTGACCGGACGAGCGGATGCTCTCCGGCCGGGTCTTCCTCGACGGGCACCGGGTTCGGTTCCGGTTGCCGCGCGGCCTCTGTCGAAGGAGTGCAGCCGCGTCTCGTGACCCGTCTGCGACGGTAGCGGAGGGCTCTGACGGACGAACCACCGGAGGAGCTCGCGCATGGCCCGGCGTCGGTCCTTGCGGAGCACCCGGCGCGGGTCCCGGCGAGGGCCGGACGGAGGGTCCGGCGTGGGTCCCGGCGAGGGCCCGACGAGGCGCCCGCGACCCGCCCGCGCCTCGTAGACTCCGGGGGTGCGCTGTCATCATTTCGAGTCCGGGGAGTGCAGGTCGTGCACCCTCCTGGACCTCCCTCGCCCCCGGCAGCTCGCCGAGGGACGTGAGCGTGTCGAATCACTGCTCGCCCCGTATCTCGCGAGCTCCGACCCGCGACAGGGCGGCGGCGCCTGGCAGGAGCCGATCGTCGGCCCGGAGGCCGGCTTCCGGGCCCGCGGGAAGATGGCCGTGGGCGGCACTGCGCAGGCACCGATCCTGGGCCTGCCCGGCCAGGCGCTCAGCGCGGATCTCTGCGACTGCCCGCTGTACCCCGCCGGGGTCGAGGAGGTGCTCGAGGGGGCGAAGGCGCTGATCCGTCGGGCGCAGGTGCCGCCGTACGACGTGGCCCGCCGTCGCGGCGAGCTCAAGAACGTGCTGGTCACCGCCTCTCCCGACGGAGAGCATCTGCTGCGCCTGGTGCTGCGCAGCGAGAAGGCCCTGGATCGGATCCGCGAGCATCTTCCCGCCCTCCTGGTCGCGCACCCCTCGGTCGTCGCGGTCACCGCGAACATCCATCCCGATCACACCACCCGGGTCGAGGGCGAGCAGGAGATCCACCTCGCCGGCGCCGAGTCGATCGCCGTTCGCACCGGGGACGTCACCCTGTTCTCCCGCCCGCAGTCCTTCCTCCAGACGAACACCGAGGTCGCCGGTGACCTCTACCGGCAGGCCGCGACCTGGGTCGGCGAGATCGTCACGGAGCGCGAGGCTCCGGCGGCCACCGCCGGGACCCCCACCGCCGCTTCGTCCACCGTCGATCTCCCTTCCGTCGATCGCTCCCCCGTCGACGCCGGCACGGCGCCTGGCCCGCGGATCTGGGACCTGTACTGCGGATTGGGTGGCTTCGCGCTGCATATCGCGCGCGCCCTGCCCGCCGCTCACGTCACCGGGGTGGAGGTCTCGGCGCAGGCGATCGACGGCGCCCGCGAGGCCTCTGCCACGCAGAGCATCCCTGCGACCTTCCTGGCCGATGACGCGACCGCCTGGGCGATCCGAGAGGCCGCGGCCGAGGCCGGGCCTCCGGACGTGGTGGTCGTGAATCCGCCCCGCCGCGGCATCGGCCCCGAGCTCGCCGCCTGGCTCGAGGGCTCGGGGGTGGCCGACGTGATCTATTCCAGCTGCAACCCGGCCACCCTGGCCACGGACCTCGCCACGATGCCCTCGCTGTGCATCACCGCCGGACGCTTCGTGGACATGTTCCCCCACACCGAGCACGCCGAGGTCATCGTGCGACTGCGCCGCACCCCCACGACCTGACACAGTGGTCCACAACCCCGCCGACGAAGGAGCACGCCCATGACATCCCCCGCCCCGACCCCCGAGTCCCAGCTGACCGAGGTCACCCGTACCGTCACGCCCGCCCAGAACGGGAACACCGTCTCCCTCGCGCAGACCTTCACCGCGGATCCCGAGGAGCTGTGGTCGGCCCTGACCATCGGTTCCCACCTCGAGGTGTGGTTCGGCCGAGCGAGCGGCGAGGCGGTCGAGGGCGGCACCTTCGAGCTGCCCGATATGGAGACCCGGGGCACCGTGCTCACCGCCGATGCCCCGCACCGGCTGCTCCTGACCTGGGAGATCGGCACGAGCTCCAGCGAGATGGAGCTGCTGGTGACCCCCGTGGAGGATGCCGAGTCAGGGACCGCGACGGAGCCGAAGACAGAGTTGGCGTCGGAGACGGAGCCGGAGTCAGAGTCAGAGTCAGAGCCGGAGTCTGTGGCCTACGAGAGTTCCGAGGCCGCGAGCACTGCCGGCCCGCGCACCCGCTTCGAGCTGCGCCACACCGTCCCGGCCGACGCCCACTGGGCGACCTTCGGGCCCGCCGCGGTCGGCTGCGGCTGGGACGGTGCGCTGTACGCGCTGGCCCTGCACCTCCAGGACCCGTCGGCCGATCTGATGGGAGATCTGGGGGCCTTCGCCGGCTCCCCCGAGGGCGCCGAGTTCACGCGCGCCACGGCCGACGCCTGGTTCGAGGCGCACGTCGCCGCCGGGTCCGACAAGAAGCCGGCCCGCAAGGCGTCCGTGCGCGCCGCCGCCTTCTACCTGGGTGAGGAGCCGGACCTGTCGTGACCGGCACGTCCAGCGCTCCCGGCTCCTCCAGGACGCCGCCCTCCGCCCCGTCGGCCGTCACCCTGCTGGCCCTGGGCGGCACGATCTTCATGACCCAGGGCGCCGACGGCGGCCATGCCGCCCCGGATGCCGCCGCTGGTGAGCGCATGTCCAGCACCCTGATCGACGGGGTGGAGCTCACTGCGCACGAGATCGCGAACGTCTCCTCCTCCGACGTGCGTCCCCGGCACCTGGCCGAGGTGCTCGAGCGGGCCCGTCAGGCGGTCGACGACGGCGCCCACGGCGTCGTGCTCACGCACGGCACCGACACCCTCGAGGAGTCCGCGTTCCTCCTGAACCGGTACTGGGACCGCGACGCCCCGCTGGTGGTCACCGGAGCGATGCGACCGGCGAGCGCACCGGGCGCCGACGGCCCCGCCAATCTGCACGACGCGGTCCGCTCGGCGGCGAGCCCGGCGGCTCGCGGTGTCGGGGTGCTCGTGGTGTTCGACGCGCAGGTGCACCTGGCCGACCAGGTCACCAAGGCCTCCTCGCGCTCGGTCTCGGCCTTCGCCTCCGCCCCGTCGGGCCCGCTCGCGCTCGTGGACAGCGCCGAGCTGCGGCTCCTGCAGGCCATGCCGGAGCGCGTCGCACGGCTGTCCGCCGGAGCGCCGTCCGCACACCTGCCGCCGGTGCCCACGGTGATGGCGGGGCTGGACGATGACCTCGACCTGCTCGATCATCTCCCCGCGGCGTCTCTCGCGGGCCTGGTGATCGCCGGGGTGGGGATGGGGCACGTCTCCCCCGCCGCGATGCCCCGTCTGCGCCGCCTGCTGGAGACCGGCGTGCCCGTCGTGGTCGCGACCCGCATCGCCTCCGGCGGCACCTCGACCCACCACTACGCCTATCCCGGCAGCGAGGTCGACCTGCTGGACGCCGGAGCGGTCATGGCAGGCTTCCTGTCCCCGGCGAAGGCCCGCCTGCTGCTGCGGGCACTGCTTGCCGAGCACGCGCCGACCGGGGCGATCCATGCGGCGTTCGCGGCCTACGCGTCCTGAGAGGGCTGCGCCGGGGCGGGGCGTGAGCGCCCGCGCAGCGCGCTCAGCGTCGAGCGCCAGGTGTCGTGCAAGGTGCGGTTCTCGTGCCATTCGCGCCAGGTCAGCAGGATGATCACGGCGTCGAGCACCGTGAGCACCACGACCCCCACCGACGGGCTCACCACGAGCGAGTACAGCTGGAGCACGAGGAAGAGCCCGAGCGCACCGATCGCCCACGGGTACACGCGCCGCGATCCGCGCAGCAGAGCGATCACGATCGCCACCTTCACGACCCCGTGGAGCAGCACGTAGGCGGCCAGCATCGTGGCGGTCCCGGTCGCGAGATGGGTGACCCCGTGCAGGAGCAGGTTCGCGAGGAGGTCATGAGGATCCTCGGCGCGCTCCTCCGCCGTGAGCACCTGCACCAGCCGGGCGAGCTGGCCCGGCGCGACCACGAGCAGGAGGATCCCGCCGACGAGCTCGAGCAGGCCGTCGATCCCCTTGCCGACGATGCCGATCAGGAAGATCAGATCAAGGACGGGCGAGGGGCGGGTGCGACGACGCCTGGCCATGCCGCACCCTCCCTCCGGCGGGCCCGGACGGGCGCCGCGCCCTGTCCCACCGATCCTAGGCCGCTCAGCATCCAGGGCCGCGCCCACTAGAGTCACCGGGTGGATCTTCGCAGCGCAGCAGAACTCGCCATCACCCTCGCCCGGCAGGCCGGCGACTTCGCCGTCGTCGAGCACGACACCGCCCGGATCGAGGCCAAGGGCACCGGTTCGGACCTCGTCACCCATGTGGACCGCGAGGCGGAGCGGCGGATCGTCGCCGCACTGCGCGAGCACTATCCCGAGCACGCGATCCTCGGTGAGGAGGAGGGCGAGCAGGGTGCCGGGTCCGGGGCCCGCTACGGCTGGCTGATCGATCCGCTGGACGGCACCAACAACTATGTGCTGGGTCTGGACGTGTACGGCGTATGCATCACCCTGTGCGACGGCGAACGGCCGGTGATGGCTGTCGTGCACGACTCCCCGCGCCGCCGCACCTTCTGGGCGATCGCCGGGCAGGGCGCCTGGCTCTCCCACGGCGAGGCGGACGAGCCGCGCCGCCTGGACCTCGGCGCCGCAGAGCCCCTGGACCGCACCACGATCGCCTTCACCCAGGGCTACGACACCGGGCACGACGACGAGTGGCGCAACGCCCTGTTCGCCGCCCTCGAACGCGGCACGAAGCGGGTGCTGCGCAGCTGGGCCCCGTCCTCGGACTGGGGGCTGCTGGCCACCGGGCATCTCGGCGCGACGGTCGCCTATCGCCATGAGATCTGGGACCGCGTGGGCGGCACTCTGATCATCGTCGAGGCAGGCGGCGAGCTGCGCACCGACCTCACCGGGGAGCTGATCGTGGTCGGGAAGCCGCAGACGGTGCGCGAGCTCGACGCTCTCCTCGGCGTCACCGGCTCGCGAGCGGACGCGACATCGCGGAACCCTCGGGTGGAGCCCGCCGCACGGTGACGGTTCGCGAGCATGGTCACCCCGTCGGCTCGACCTGCGGTCGCCCGGGACTGCTGCCGATCCGCTCCGGTGCCGGCCGCCGCGGTCACGCCCCCTGGACGAGGCAGAACGGATGTCCGGCCGGGTCGACGTAGACCCGGAAGCTGCCTGAGCTCGAGGGCTGGTGCTCATGCACGGCGGCTCCGAGGGTGAGGACCCTCGGCTCTGCTTCCTCGATGTCCGTCACCGCGAAGTCGAGGTGGAACTGCTGGGGATGGGTGCCGCCGGGCCAGGTGGGCCGCTGGTAGTCGTCGATCTTCTGGAAGGCGAGGGTCGCCTCGCCATCGGGATTCTCGGGCGTGAGGCCGCCGCGCGGCGGTGAGAGCGTGGCCCAGTCGCCGTCCGAGCCCTCCTCCAGACGCCATCGCAGCAGCTTCGCGTAGAACGTCGCGAGCTCCATCGCATCGGGACAGTCCAGCACGATCAGGTCGAGCTTCGGGGTGATGGGTTCCTGCGCCAGGTTCTCCATGGGGCCACGGTAGGAGCCGAAGCCCTCGGAGGGAAGAGCCCGACGCCGGCCCGTCGTACGCTCCCAGCGCAGTTCGCGCTTCCCCACTGCCCGCGCACCGGTGACAGACTGGAGCCAGATCATCCAGCGTTCGAGAGGTGCTTCCATGACCGTTCCCGTCGATCCGACCCCTGCCCTGCAGGAGTACGCCCACCCCGAGAAGCTCGTGACCACGCAGTGGCTCGCCGACAACCTCGGCGCCGACGGGCTGGTCGTCGTCGAGTCCGACGAGGACGTGCTGCTCTACGAGACCGGCCACGTCCCCGGCGCCGTGAAGGTCGACTGGCACCTGGACCTCAATGATCAGGTGACCCGCGACTACGTCGACGGCGAGGGCTTCGCGAAGCTCATGGACGCCTCCGGCATCACGCGCGAGACCACCATCGTGGTCTACGGCGACAAGTCGAACTGGTGGGCCGCCTACGCCCTGTGGGTCTTCGAGCTGTTCGGCCACGCCGACGTGCGTCTGCTCGACGGCGGCCGCGCCGCCTGGCAGGCCGAGAGCCGCGAGATGACGACGTCGACCGACGGCGCCCCGGCGGCCACCACCGGCTACCCGATCATCGAGCGGGACGACGCCCCGATCCGGGCCTACCGCGAGGACGTCCTGGACTTCCTGGGCGGGCAGCTGATCGACGTGCGCTCCCCGCAGGAGTTCTCCGGCGAGCGCACCCACATGCCCGACTACCCGCAGGAGGGCACCGTGCGCGGCGGGCACATCCCCTCGGCCCGTTCGGTGCCGTGGGCCCGTGCCGCCGCCGAGGACGGCCGCTTCAGGACGCGCCCCGAGCTCGAGGCGATCTACCGCGAGGAGCTCGGCTTCGACAGCTCCGCTCCGGTGATCGCGTACTGCCGCATCGGCGAGCGCTCCGCGCACACCTGGTTCGTGCTGCGCTACCTGCTGGGCTTCGAGGACGTGCGCAACTACGACGGCTCCTGGACCGAGTGGGGCAATGCCGTGCGCCTGCCGATCGCCGTCGGCACCGAGCCCGGGGAGGTCCCCGCCCGATGAGCACCGGATCGACCCCTGTCGACGGCGCCGAGCTGCCGGCGGCCTTCGCCGAGATCGCCGATGACTTCCACGCCCTGACCGGCCGGGATCGTCTGCAGCTGCTGCTGGAGTTCGCCAACGATCTGCCGGAGCTGCCCCCGCGCTACGCCGAGCACCCCGAGCTGCTCGAGCCGGTCCCGGAATGCCAGTCGCCGATCTTCCTGGTCACGGAGGTGGAGGGCACCGGGCGCGACGCGACCGCGCGGCTCTTCTTCTCCGCGCCGCCGGAGGCCCCGACCACCCGCGGCTTCGCCTCGATCCTCGCCGAGGCGCTCGACGGCCGCTCGGTGGGCGAGGTGCTCGACACCCCGGACACCGTGACCGGCGCCCTGGGCCTCGCCGAGGTGGTGAGCCTGCTGCGCCTGAACGGCATGGCGGGCATGCTCGCCCGCATCAAGCGCCAGCTGCGCCTGAAGGCCGGCCTCTGACCTCCCGCCTCTGACCTGCTGAGACGACGTAGGCCGCGGCGCCGGGCCCCTCTTCGGGGACCGGCGCCGCGTGCTGTTCCAGGCCGTGCGCCGAGGCCGACCGCCACGCTGACAAGACGATGAGACCCACGAGACCTTGCCACGCGATACATAACGATATATCGTGATAACACGTCAACAGAAAGGGGGTCGCACCATGCGACGCCATCACGATCATCATCAGCCCCGTTTCGGGGAGAACATCGACCGCGCCGGCCGCCGGCGCCATGACGGGCCCCATGACGCCGAGGTCCCCGGCGACGGCGGGCCCGATCGCCGCGGGCGCGGACGGGGCGGTCGCGGCCGACGAGGGCCCGGCGATCCCGACCGCGGCGGATTCGGTCCCGTCGGATTCGGTCCCGGCGGGCGCGGCCCTGACGGGTTCGACCCAGAACGGCGCGGCGGGCCGGACCGACGAGGGGGTGGCCCCGATCGGCGCGGCCGGGGACCCCACCGCGCTCCCCGTGGGGACGTGCGCACGGCGGTGCTCCTGCTCCTCGCCGAGGAGCCGATGCACGGCTACCAGCTGATGCAGACCATCACCGAGCGCACCGGCAGCCGCTGGCGCCCGAGCCCCGGCGCCATCTACCCCACGCTCTCCCAGCTGGAGGACGAGGGGCTCGTCGTCACCGAGAAGAGCGGCGGGCGCAAGCTCGCGAGCCTCACCGAGGCAGGGCGCACCCATGTCCAGGAGAACTCCTCGTCGTGGACGGATCCGTTTCCGTCGGCCGCGCATTCGGCGGACGACGAGGTCATCGACCTGCGCGAGCTCGGCCATGGTCTGATGGGCGCCCTGCGGGAGGTCGCCCGCACCGGGACGGACTCGCAGGTCCGCGCGGCTGCCACGCTCCTCGAGGAGGCCCGCCGCGGCCTCTACACGATCCTCGCGGGCCCGTCGGCCGACGAGCCGCCGTCCGAGCAGTCGTGACGCACGGGCCTGCAGCGGCTGGGCGGTCCGGATCGCGATGGCTCGCGCCGTGGCGATTCGGACTAGCGTCGCTCAGCGCTTCGAGGGGCCCTTGGGCGTCGGGCCGCGGCTCTCACCCTGTCCGTACTTCCAGTAGGCCTTCTCCGCGCCGGTGCGCAGCATGCTGAACGCGGTCCGTCCCGCCTCGGACTGGGCGAATTCGAAAGCAGCCTGGGCCCGCTGTGCGAAGCTGCGCCGTTCCTCCTCCGTCGCATCCTCGTCCCCCGGTCCTCCGGTCGGCGAGGCGAAGCCCTCGACGTCGGGCCCGTCGAATCCGGCGGCAGGCCCCTGCCCGTTCTCGATGAGCTCGTGCCGGTCCAGCGCCACTTTCAGCTCGAGCGGGACCCGCACCTGGCGCACGAGCGCTCCCCGCACGTCGTCGCGGAGCTGCTCGGCATGCTCCGCGAAGAAGGCCTCGAGATCATGCGCCTCCGGATCGAGCTCGAAAGCCTTCCCCAGCAGGTAGGACGCAAGATCCGCGGCGACCTCCGGCGAGAGCCCGTACTGGTCGGACGACGTCGGCGCGCGACGCAGCTCGACCGCGTCATCCCGCTCGAGCGGGCTTGGAGCGAAGTCCAGCGCGAGCAGCATGTCCTCGACGAAGGCGTGGAAACTGGCCTCTCCCGGCACGTCGGCCCGCCGCAGCTCGGTCCTCCCCCGCACCTCGGGCAGCCGCACCTGGGCGACGCCCTCGCGCGCGAACTCGTCCTGCGCCGCACGGCGCACGAGCCGACGGGCCGCCCGGACCAGATGGCCGGAATCGGCATCGCGCGGCAGATCAGGGACCACCGCTCGGGCATCTGCGAGGAGGCGGGCACGGGCCGAGGAGCTGTCGGTTCGCTGACGCACCGCCTCCGGCACGGCGGAGAGCCGTCCACGGATCGAGTCGATCGGCTTCATGAGCGCACCTCCGGTGGGATCAGGGTCGTGACCATCGTACGGAGCAGGTTCCGCCCGGAGCACCAGGGAGGAACAACCAGGCGGTAGACCGTCACGGAACACGGCCCTTCCCTTTCTCGTTGAACAGGACGACGATCGATGCACGATCACCGCACCCGACCCGACCTGAAGGAGAAGACGACATGGCTGACCTCGCCTACACCGTTCCCGGACTCGGAGCCGAGGATTCCCTGCGCCTCGTGGAGTCCCTGCAGGACCGCCTCCACGCGATGAACGACCTGCACCTCACGCTCAAGCACGCGCACTGGAACGTCACCGGACCTCGTTTCATCGCCGTCCACGAGATGCTCGACCCGCAGGTCGAGGAGGTGCGAGGCTTCACCGACGACCTCGCGGAGCGGATCGCCCAGCTGGGCGCCTCCCCCGTGGGCACCCCGGGCCGCCTCGTCGCCGAGCGCGGATGGAAGGACTACACGCTCGGCAAGGCCGACACCCAGGATCACCTGCGCGCCCTGGACGAGGTCTACACCGGGATCATCGCCTCGAACCGCAAGGCCATCACCCTGGCCGGCGAGCTGGACCCGCTCACCGAGGACATCCTCATCGAGCAGACCCGCGGCCTGGAGAAGTTCCAGTGGTTCATGCGTGCGCACCTCGAGGGCTCGCAGAGCTGACCTCGTCCCGGCTGATGCGCCCCTGCAGCTGATGCTCCGCACACGCCGTCCGCCCGCCTCCGCCGATCACGGCGCGGGCGCCGGCGCGGGGCCGCTGATCTGCCGAGTACGGTGAAGGCCCGACCCCGAGGAGGACCCGGCATGCCGATCGCCGACCCGAGCGCCGACGAGCTCACCGTGCTGCAGGACGAAGCCGTGCAGTTCACCCGTGAGCTCATCCGGATCGACACCACCAACTTCGGGGGCGATGATCCTGCGACCTGGGGACCGGGCGAGACGGAGGCGGCCGACTACGTCGTGGCGAAGCTGCGCGAGGTGGGCCTGGAGCCCGAGGTGCACGAATCCGCGCCCGGCCGGCCCAGCGTCTTCGTGCGCCTGGAAGGCGAGGACCCTGATCGTGGAGGCCTCATCATCCACGGCCATCTCGATGTGGTGCCGGCCCGCGCGGAGGACTGGTCCGTGGACCCCTTCGGCGCAGAGATCCACGACGGGATGATCTATGGCCGCGGTGCCGTCGACATGAAGGACATGGTCGGCATGATCCTGGCCCTGGTCCGGCATCTCGCGCGCACGGGCCAGACCCCGCCGCGCGATCTGCTGTTCGTGTTCTTCGCCGATGAGGAGAACGGGGGCGTCTGGGGCAGCGGGTGGATGGTCGAGCACCGTCCCGAGCTGTTCGCCGGCATGTCCGAGGCGATCAGCGAGGTGGGCGGATACTCGATCACCCTCCCTCAGAAGGACACCGGCGAGGACGTGCGCGCCTACCTCGTGCAGACCGCCGAGAAGGGCCTGGCCTGGGGTCGCCTGCGCGCCACCGGTCGCGCGGGCCACGGCTCCGTCCCCAACGACGAGAACGCGATCGTGCGCCTGGCACGCGCCATCGCCGCCATCGACGAGCACGTGTTCCCGTTCGAATACATCGCGAGCGTGAAGGCCCTCTTCGACGGCGTCACGGAGATCACCGGCGTCGGCTGGGACGAGCAGGACATCCATGCCTTCCTGCCGCTGCTGGGCGGGGCACGGCAGTTCGTCTCCGGCACCCTGGGCGATTCGGTCAACATGACCATGCTCAGCGCCGGATACAAGGGCAACGTGATCCCACAGACCGCCGAGGCGACCTTCGACGCACGCTTCCTCCCCGGCCACCAGGACGACCTTCTCGCACTCCTCGAGGAGCTGGCCGGCGAGCAGGTCGAGGTGATCATCGACCACATCGGCAACTCCGTGGACTCCCCGCGCGACTCCGCCCTGATGGACGTGATGACACGATCGATCCAGGCGGAGGACCCGGGCGCCGAGGTGCTGCCGTACTGCCTCAGCGGCGGCACGGACAACAAGGCCCTCTACCGGGAGCTCGGAATCACCGGGTACGGCTTCGCCCCGCTGCAGCTGCCCAAGGACCTGGACTTCGCGCCGCTGTTCCACGGGATCGACGAGCGGGTGCCCGTGGAGGCGGTCCGGTTCGGTGCCCGGGTGCTGCTGCGTCTCACGCGCGATTGCTGAGGCCGGACCGCTGACCCGAGCCGCTGACCGGCGGGGATCTCCGACTCGGAGGGCCGACGCAGGCCGCTGTGGTCAGTCGTCTCGAGTGAGGGTATCGGCGAAGAGATCGCCGACGACCAGGTCGGCCGGGATCGGGTCCTCGGGCTGCAGGCCGGTGTACCAGCTCGGCAGGAGTCGCAGGATGACCTCGGTGAGGCCGGAGTCGGCCAACTCCTTGCCGGCGTGGGCGTCGCCCCCGGTCTCGACGAGCCACTGGATGAGCACGTCGAGCGTGCCCCCGGCGAAGTATCGAGCCGTCTGCTCCATCGGGAGCTGCGGCGGCATCTGGTCCGCCACGCGCTTCAGAGCATTGACGTGGAGGCCCGAGAGGGTTGTGACCAGGATCAGATATGTCGAATGGGAGGACTTCCAATCCAGCGCGCCACGGAGGAACGCATGGTGTCGTTCGACGTAGGCCACCATGGTCGCCACCGAGGACTGGACCATCTCCTGAGTCGTACGGCCATCTGCCGCCATCTCGACGGCGCGGGCGTACTGGAGATCGAACATCGTGCGGAGGATGGCACCCATCAAGTCGTCGAGACCGGAGAAGTGACTGTAGAACGCGGCGCGGCTGACACCGGCGCGCCGCGCGAGGGCATTGACCGTGACCTCACCGTCAGTAGCGCTGAGATCCCTGGCCGCGGCGAAGATCGCCGCGCGTGTGCGTGCGGGCCGGGGATCCGGCGCACGACCTTCTGTGCTGGGCATGAACAGATGGTAACCCCGACGCCTGAGCGGCTCGCCCCAGCGTTGCACAGTGGACCGTTCGCTGCCTGCGGACGGTAGCCTCCTGTGGACCGGATGCTTCCTATGGACCGGTTGCTTCCTGTCTCAGGCGCGACGAGCACACACTCGCCGCGACGCACCGGGGACGTCGCGCCACCCCTGACGGACTAGGCAGAACGCTACACGGCACACTCCGATGTCGCGCAACTATTCTGCGCATCTGTCCGGTTTCGTTTCGGGAACTTCGGCGACCGGCATCTGCCGAAGAACACTTCGGCGTCGCGGCGACCGCTCGCGGGTCACAAAGAGGGCGTTCCCGGCGATACGCTGGTGGCCGTACCGTCCAGAAAGGCACCCACGATGCCAGAACGTATTGTGAAGATCGCGAGCACGAGCGGGCTCCATGCCCGCCCCGCAGCGATCTTCTCCCAGGCTGCGAGCGAGCAGCCCGTCGCCGTCACCATCGAGAAGCCCGGTGCCGAGCCCGTCCGGGCCTCCAGCATCCTCATGCTCCTGACGCTGAACGTGGACCACGGCGACGAAGTGATCCTTCGCGCCGAAGGCGATGGCGCCGATGCCGCGCTCGACGCTCTGGCGGCTCTGCTCGGTAAGAACCTCGACGAGAACTTCTGACGCGACCCGGCGTGGCCCACCGGCACAACGCCGGCGCGATCACCCGGATGCAGCCGGCCCCGTCTTCCCGCGTCGTCCCCGTGTCACCCCACGTCGGCCCGTGTCGTCCCGCGTCGGCCCGTGTCGTCCCGCGTCACCCCGCGGGGGTGTCGCCAGCTCGCGCCGACGCACCGGTCACGGCCTGCTCACGAAGCCCGTGGCACGATCCGCAGGGAAGCGAACCCGATCGCGGCGAGCACTGCGGCGGCCGCGCCCACCAGCATCGCGGCCGACGGGCCCTGCTGATCCACCAGGATGCCTCCCACCACGGACCCGCTCATGATCGCGATCTGGAAGGCGGTCACCTGGAGCCCCACGGCGGATTCGACGCGCCGGGGCTCGATCGCCGAGACCCACAGCTGCGTGGTCACGGGCACCATGCTGAACCCGAAGCCCCACATCACGACGGCAACCGCGAGCAGCACGCTGCTCTCCGTCCCGGCCAGTGCGGCGAGGGAGATCGCGAGGACCGCGGGCCCAGCGGTGGCCGCCCAGCGCAGCCAGCGGGACAGATAGCCGGCAGCGAGGTTCCCGACCAGGCCGCCGAGGCCCCATCCCAGGAGCAGCACGGCGACCATCGAGCCATCGATCGCCTCGATGGCGACACGGATGTACGGATAGGCGACGAAGTTCGCGAACGCCGCCCCGAAGATCACCACGACACCTGCGACCAGCCGGCGATTCCCCAGCACCGAGCGCATCATGGCGAGCCCGGCGCCGTGCTGCGCAGGAACGGGGGGGAGCAGACGCCACAGCACCGCGCCGGCCCCGAGCGTCAGGACAGCGGCGACGCCGAACACGGCACGCCAGCCGATGATGTCGCCGAGCACGGAGGAGACCGGGACCCCGATGACCGTGGCCATGCTGGTGCCGACCGCCACTGTGGTGGACACGAGTGCCGGTCGCCCGGTCACCTGCACCCCGACGGACAGAGCGAAGGACCAGAATCCGGAGATCGCCACGCCGAGCAGCAGGCGGGAGATCAGCACGAGCCCGAAGCTCGGGGCGATCGCCACCACGACGTTGGATACGACGGCCAGAGCCAGCAGCACGAGGAGTACGGAGCGTCGGTCGGCCCGAGGAAGCACGGAGGCGATGGTGGGGGCCGTGATGGCGCCCGCCAGAGCCGTCGCCGCGAGGGTCAGGCCGGCACGACCTTCGCTCACGCCGAGGTCATGCGCCATCCCAGGCAGCACTCCGGCGGGGAGGAACTCAGCGCTGACAAGCGCAGCGGTTCCGGCAGAGAGCGCGAGCGCGATCACAATCGGATTATGCAGAGGTGCGGGACGAGAGTCCGCTGCAGAGGATGGGGAATCACAGGTCTCCGGCGGGCAGCTCGACATGCCTCAAGCATGGTGCACGAACGACCTCGACGGCAGACCTGCCCACCGGTGGATGCGTCACAGCCTGAGCATCCCGAAAAGGCAGCAGGAGCTTCCCCGATCAACCCGGTGCCCGGAACGGGCTAGGAGAGCTCTTCGCCCGGAACGTCGGCCACCACCAAAGCGTTGGTCACCACCATGGAGTCGGTCACCACCATGGAGACAGTGCCCCGCTCCCGACCAGCGGTTCGCCATCAGGCGAGATCCGACGGACGACGAGCATCCCCGCGCAGGCGCGTCATGGTGCTGGGCAT
>NZ_JBQSXM010000010.1:0-106589 GCF_052378285.1 Brachybacterium sp. AOP3-A1-3
GCGCGCGACGGGCTCCGGCCTGGTCATCCCGACCGCCTGATCCTCAGCATCTGATCTGCAGTGCTCGTGGTGCAGCTGCTGAGCTGCAGCATCGCTGCGCGAACGGCCGGTTCCCCTCTCGGGGCCGGCCGTTCCGCTGTCCGCTCCTTCTGCTGACTGCCCCTCGGCTGTCCGTCCCGTCGGCTGTCCGTCTGCTCGTCTGCCGGTCCCCGAGTCGGTCCCTGCGGCAAGTGTCTGACCTGCACCGATCCGTGGACGCTGCGGCGTGGGAACCGGGCGCTCGCGTACCGTTCCGTCGTTGTGCCCGTCAGCGGACGGGCACGCGAGCCGCGGCACCTCGTGCCGCCTACGACGAGTCGACGAGCCGCAGTCGCCGACGCGAGGGAGAACAGCCGTGGACACGGATCTGACACGCAATCTCGGGGTGGCGGGCATCGTGCTCATGGTCGTCGCCGCGGCCGCACCCATCACCGTGGTGGTCGCGAACTTCCCGATCATCCTGCTCTCGGCGGGCTCCGTCGGCGCCCCGCTGATGATCCTCGCCGCGACCGTGATCCTGCTGCTGTTCTCGGTGGGCTACACCTGGATGACCCCGCACGTGCCCGACGCCGGCGCGTTCTACGCCTATGTCGATCGCGGGCTCGGCCGCCGGGCGGGCCTCGGCACCGCAGCGATCGCCCTGCTCTCCTACGTGCTGCTCACCGTCTCCATGACCTGCTACCTGGGTGTTCAGGCCGGAAACCTGCTCGCTCTGGGAACGGGGATCGAGGTTCCCTGGTGGCTGATCTCCGGGATCATGATCGCGATCGTCGCCTTCCTCGGCTACCGCAAGATCGACCTCTCCGCGAAGGTCCTCGGCGTGGTGCTGGTGCTCGAGATCCTCGCCGTCCTCGCGATCGACCTCGGGGTGCTGCTGTCCGGTCGGGAGCTGAGCGCCACCCCGTTCAGCCCCGCCGAGGCGCTCTCGGGCGCCCCGGGCCTGGGACTGCTCTTCGCCTTCCTCGGCTTCTTCGGCTTCGAGGCCACCGCCGTGTTCCGCCACGAGGCGAAGGATCCGCTGCGCACCATCCCGCGCGCCACCTACCTCGCCGTGCTGCTGATCGGCGTGCTCTACACGGTCTCCGCCTGGCTGGTCATCTCCGGCCTCGGCGCGGGAACCGCCGTCGAGGCGGCGACCGCGAACCCCGACAGCATCATCGTGGCGCTGACCGGTGAGGTGATCGCCCCGATCATGGCTGATCTTGTCCAGATCCTCGTCGTGACCAGCATGTTCGCGTGCATGCTCGGCTTCCACAACATCGTCACCCGGTACCTGTTCACGCTCGGCCGCCGGGGCGTGCTGCCCACGAGCCTCGGTGCGGCGCACCCCGTCCACCGGGCGCCGTCGCGCGCCTCCCTGTGGGTGAGCGGCGTGACCGTCCTGATCGTGGTGGTCTCGGCCCTCGCCCAGCTCGACCCGGTGGTGGAGATCTACACCTGGTACTCCGGCCTCGGCGCCGTGGGCGTCATCGTGATGATGGCCCTGACGTCCCTCGCCGTGGTGCGCTTCGGGATCACGCACCGGACGGCGCGGGCGCCGGTGCCGGTTCTCGTCCTGGCCGGGCTCGGCGGACTGGGCCTGCTCGTGGTCCTCGCGATCTCGCTGGCGAACTTCCCGCTGCTGGTGGGCGGCACAGTCGCGGCACTGATCTGCGGCGTGATCCTGGTGGTCGTCTTCGTGGCCGGCTGCCTGGACCCGCGGCGCGCGGCCGCGGCCGATGCCTCCGACCGGGAGTCCGCGTCGGCCCCCTGATCATCGGCCGCACCCCGGACGGCGAGCACCGGCGGCACCCCGTGGGGCGCCGCCGGTGGTGTGGGAGCAGGTGACGGGACGCGTCGTCGCGTCACCAGCGATGGGCGACGTCCACGACGATCCGGGAGCCGTTCCCCGGTCCGTCCAGGACGAACGCGCGCATCGGGAGCCGGGCGCGCACGCCCAGGCCGATCGTGGTGGACCCTTCGAAGCTGCCGGCGAAGGCGACCTGCTCGAAGGTGCGGTAACCGTCGACATCGACGGCGGTGTTCGCGGAGGACGGGTCGTAAGTGGCCCGGCCAGCGCTGTCGTACGCGGGAGCGTTGAGGACGATCTGCAGATCGGCGCCGCCGGCGAGGCGCACGGTGGATCCGGATCCGGGGCGGTGGACCGCGGTCACATAGGCCACCGAGTATCCGGTGACGGAGTGGTCGAGGTCGATGACGAGACGGTCATAGCAGTCATGCCGGCCCGTGCGCAGATCATCGAGGTGGGCCGAGGACGTTCCGGCCCGTGATGCGGGAAGGGACCCCCAGGCGATGCCGCAGTACGGCGCGGCATTGGCTGCGAGCGGTGTGGTCAGTCCCAGACCGACGAAGAGCACAAGACTGGCGAGCACGGAGAGCACGCGTTTCATGGCAACCTCTTTCGTGGCCCGGTCGGTGCCACGGCGGCATCGGCCGTATCGCCAGTGTCCGCCTGTGCGGAGCGCCGATCCAGTTGCCCGACGGTAATGACCACGTGATCGTGATCTGCCTCTGACCAGCATTTTCTGGTCGTGTGGCCGAAGAGGACGAGAGGGGACGTCGTATCGCCTCAGGGCTGGGGCATCCCGGTCATCGGCCCCTGCTGCGGGGAATGCCGGTCCAGGAACTCGAGCATCGCGACCCGGTCCACCCCCGTGAAGGTGCCCGAGGGCATCGCGGCGAGCAGGGAGGCGTGCAGGCGCGCCACCGGCCACACGCTGCCCTGCCAACGATCCTCGGCAGCCGGCTCGGGCTCGCGGCAGCACTCCTGGTCGGGGCACGAGGACGCGAACCGACGGGTGGTCTCGCGGCCCCGGAACCAGCGGGTGTGCTCGAAGCGGGTGCCCACCGAGATGGAGAACTCCCCGCCGGGCCCGGGCTCGATGTGGGAGGTGCACCAGTAGGTGCCGCCGGGCTTGTCGGTGTACTGGCAGTAGGGGCTCATGCGGTCCTCGCTCTGGAAGACCTGGCGGGCGCTCCACCAGCGGCACACCAGCTGCCCCTCCACGGCGCCCAGCGCATCCGTCGGGAAGCGCACCTCGTCGTTCTGGTAGGCCTTGACGATCGCGCCGCTGAAGTGGGTCTTCAGGAAGTGCACGGGCAGATCGAGGTGGCGGGTGACGAGGTTCGTGAAGCGGTGGGCCGCGATCTCGTAGCTCACGGAGAACTCATCGCGCAGGTCCTCCACGGACAGCTCGCGCTGGGCCTTCGCGGCGCGCAGGAAGTCCACGGCCCCCGCCTCCGGCAGCAGCATGGCGCTGGCCAGGTAGTTGACCTCGACGCGCTGTCGCAGCAGCTCGCCGTAGTCGGCGGGCTCCTCCTCGCCGAGCACATGGGCGGCGATCGCCTGCAGCACTGTGGTGCGGGGGTCGGTGGCGCTGCGCTCGAGCGGAAGGTAGATGCGCATGTTCTCGGCGTCGGTGATGCTGCGGGTGGAGTGGGGCAGGTCGCCCACCGAGTGCAGGCTGAAGCCGAGCTCCGCGGCCAGCAGCGAGACCTTGCGATGGGAGAGCGGTCCGCCGCGATGGTCGATCCGCGCCAGCAGATCCCGGGCGGTCGCCTCGAGCTCTGGATAGTAGTTGCCCGAGCGGGACTGCTCCTCGCGCAGCTGCCCGTTCACGCGCCGCGCCTCCTCGGGCGTCGCGGCGCGCTCGCGGTGCAGACGCTCGAGCTCGTCGTGGAGGCGCAGGATCGTCTCTATCGCGGCATCGCTGAGCGAGCGGCGCACGGGCAGGTCCGGCAGCTCCAGCCCCTGGTACAGAGCGCCGGCCTGCGCCTTCTCCAGAGAGATCTCCAGCGCGGCGCGGCGGGACGGGGCCTCCTGCCGCAGCAGGTCCTCCACCTCGACCCCGAGCACGCGGGCGATGCGCCGCAGCTCCCCGAGCCGCAGCTCGCGCCGTCCGTTCTCGATGACGGAGAGCTGGGAGGGGGCCCGCTCGAGCGCCTCGGCGAGCTCGCGCAGGGACAGGCCCCGCTCGAGCCGACGGGCGCGGATGCGGCGGCCGATGGTGAGGCGGTCGGAGGAGTCGTCGTGATCCACGTCGTCGTGTGCCATGGCGGAAAGGATGCCACGTCGGAAGTTCTCCGTGCCAGAAATATGGCAGAAGTTCTTCCTCCGAGCCCCTTCGGATCGGGGAATCCAGGCTCCAGAGTGTGAGGACCCGACGAAGTTCGCCGGGACCGCTCGACCCTTTCGGTCGGACGTGGAGCAGCAGAGGAGTCCACCATGGAGCAGTTCACCCGCCGCACCGGTGACCAGAGCATCACGGCCGCGGAGCTCGCCGCCGAGTGGGATCTCGATCCCCGGTGGCGCGATGTGCGTCGCGACCACACCGCGGAGGACGTCGTGGCCCTCGCCGGCCCGGTGCGCGAGGAGCACACCCTGGCCCGCCGCGGCGCGGAGTCGCTGTGGGATCTCGTCCAGCAGAACACGGAGGACCCCGGCAGCTGGGTGCGCGCCCTGGGCGCCCTCACCGGGAACCAGGCCGTGCAGCAGGTGAGGGCGGGACTGAAGGCCATCTACCTCTCCGGCTGGCAGGTCGCGGCCGATGCGAACCTCTCCGGCAAGACCTACCCGGACCAGTCCCTCTACCCGGTCAACTCCGTCCCCGCCGTCGTGCGCCGGATCAACAGCGCCCTGCTCCGGGCGGCCCAGATCGAGCACGCGGAGACCGGCGCCACGAGCCGGGACTGGACCGCACCGATCGTCGCGGATGCGGAGGCAGGCTTCGGCGGACCCCTGAACGCCTACGAGCTCATGCTCTCGATGATCGAGGCGGGAGCCGCCGGCGTGCACTGGGAGGACCAGCTGGCCAGCGAGAAGAAATGCGGCCACATGGGCGGCAAGGTCCTGGTCCCCACCTCCCATCACGTGCGCACCCTCGGGGCGGCCCGGCTCGCGGCCGACGTGGCAGGAACACCCACGGTGATCATCGCCCGCACCGACGCCCTCGCGGCGACCCTGCTGACCAGCGACGTCGACGAGCGGGACCGGGAGTTCCTCACCGGGGAGCGCACCGCGGAGGGCTTCTACGAGGTGCGTCCGGGCATCGATGCGGTGATCTCCCGCGGCCTGGCCTACGCGGAGTACGCGGATCTGCTGTGGGTCGAGTCCGCGGAGCCGGATCTCGAGCTGGCCCGCACCTTCGCCGAGCGCATCCACCGCGACTTCCCGAACCAGAAGCTCGCCTACAACTGCTCGCCGAGCTTCAACTGGAAGCGCCACCTCGACGACGCCCAGATCGCGCGCTTCCAGCGCGAGCTGGCCGCCATGGGGTACGCCTTCCAGTTCATCACCCTGGCCGGCTTCCACTCGCTCAACCACGCGATGTTCGAGCTGGCCAGCGGGTACGAGACGAGCCAGATGTCCGCGTTCGTCGAACTGCAGGAGGCGGAGTTCGCCTCTGCGGCCTCCGGTTTCACCGCCCATCGCCACCAGGCCGAGGTGGGCACGGGGTACTTCGACCGGGTCTCCACCGCGCTGAACCCGAGCAGCAGCACCCTCGCCCTCGCCGGCTCCACCGAGACCGCCCAGTTCCACTGATCCGTCGAGCGCACCGAGCGCAGCGACCACACCGACTGCACCGGCTGCGCTGACCACCCCGTCCTCTGCGACCGCACCGAGCAAGGAGCATCCGATGACCCTCACCCAGGACACTCGACCCACCCGACCCCACCAGACCGCTCAGACCGACCGATCGGACCCGACCCGACCCGGTCCGTCGGCCGAGCGAGGCACCCTGGAGGTGCTCGGCGCGATGTCCGAGCGCTTCGAGGAGATCCTCACCCCGGCGGCCCTCGACTTCGTCGCCGGCCTGCACGACCTCTTCCACTGCGAGCGTCACCGGCTGCTGCAGGCGAGGACCCTGCGCCGCGAGTCGATCGCCGCCGGGGCCATGTTCGACTTCCTCCCCACCACCGCCGCCGTGCGCGAGGATCCCGAGTGGACCGTCGCCGGTAGCGGCCCCGGCCTCGAGGACCGTCGGGTGGAGATCACCGGCCCCACCGACCGCAGGATGACGGTCAACGCGATGAACTCCGGGGCCCGGGTGTGGCTCGCCGACCACGAGGACGCACTCAGCCCCACCTGGGAGAACATCATCGGCGGGCAGGTGAACCTGCACGACGCGATCCGCCGGCAGATCGACTTCGTCTCCGAGCAGGGCAAGGAGTACCGCTTGGGCGAGGAGACCCCGACCATCGTGCTGCGGCCCCGCGGTTGGCACCTCGATGAGGCACATCTGCGGTACACCGGCGCGCGCGGCCGCAGCGGCCGGGCCATCGCGGCCCTCGTGGACTTCGGGCTCTACGCCTTCCACAACGCCCGCGAGCTCGTCGAGCGCGGCGCGGGCCCCTACTTCTACCTGCCCAAGCTCGAGTCCCATCTCGAGGCGCGGCTGTGGGACGAGGTGTTCACGCACACGGAGCAGCACCTGGACCTCCCGCACGGCACCATCCGCGCCACCGTGCTCATCGAGACGCTGCCGGCGGCGTTCGAGATGGAGGAGATCCTCTACGAGCTGCGCGACCACTGCGCCGGGCTGAACGCCGGCCGCTGGGACTACCTGTTCAGCATCATCAAGATGTTCCGCGACCGGGGACGGCGGCGGGTGCTGCCGGACCGCTCGGAGCTGACGATGACCGTGCCGTTCATGCGGGCGTACACGGAGCTGCTGGTGAGCACCTGCCATCGCCGCGGCGCCCACGCGATCGGCGGGATGAGCGCGTTCATCCCCGACCGCCGGGATCCGGAGGTGACGCGGCAGGCCCTGGAGATGGTCTCCGACGACAAGCGTCGGGAGGCGACCGACGGCTTCGACGGCACCTGGGTGGCCCATCCCGACCTGGTCCCCGCGGCGCAGGCGGAGTTCGACGCGGTGCTCGGAGAGGCTCCCCACCAGCTGCACCAGCTCCGGGAGGACGTCGCCGTGACCGCCGCGGACCTGCTGGACACGCACGTGGAGGGAGGCCGCATCACGGAGGCGGGGGTCCGCCAGAACGTGCGGGTGGCGATGCGCTACCTCGACAGCTGGCTGCGCGGTCAGGGGGCCGCGGCGATCGACCACCTCATGGAGGATGCGGCGACCGCCGAGATCTCCCGCTCCCAGCTGTGGCAGTGGATCAACCAGGGCATGCTCACCGAGCGGGGCATGCCGGTGGTGGCCGAGAAGGTCGAGTACCTCATCGAGCAGTGCGCCGAGGAGATGTCCCGTGAGGAGGGCAGCCGGGCGCAGGACGCCGCGGCGCTGCTGAGCGAGGCCGTGCTCGGAGAGACGTTCCCGGCCTTCCTCACGACCGCCGCGTACGAGCTCCAGCTCCGGTGAGCCGGGGGCGCGGAGGGACCGCGGGGACAGCATGCCTGGCGGTCCCTCGTGTCGTCTCACGCACCGCGGACCCGGTCCAGGAAGCGACGGTGGAACCGGGTCTCCCCGGTGGACTCCGGATGGAACGCCACTCCCAGCAGGTTCCCCTGCTCGGCGGCGACGACCCGGCCGTCGGGGAGGGAGGCGAGCGCCGTCGCGTCGGGCCCGAGCTGCTCGATCACCGGGGCGCGGATGAAGGCGGCCCGCACCGTCGGCGCCCCGAGCTCGGGCACCTCGAGGTCCGCCTCGAAGGACTCCACCTGGCCGCCGAAAGCATTGCGTCGCACGGTCGCATCGAGGCCGCCGAACGTCTCCTGACCAGCGATCCCGTCGGCCAGACGGTCCGCGAGCAGGATCAGCCCGGCGCAGGTCCCCAGCACCGGGAGCCCGCCCGCAATCGCTGCACGCAGCGGGCCCTGGAGCTCGAACGCCCGGGAGAGCTTGTCGATCACCGTCGACTCCCCGCCGGGCAGGACGAGACCGTCGAGGCCGACGAGCTCGCCCGGACGCCGCACGAGCTCGACCTGGGCGCCCAGCGCGGTCAGCACCCGGGCGTGCTCGCGCACGTCGCCCTGCAGCGACAGGATGCCGACGCGGAGCGCGGTGGTCACCAGCCGCGCTCGGCCAGGCGGTGCGGGGCGGGGAGATCAGCCACGTTGATGCCGACCATCGCCTCGCCCAGCCCGCGAGAGGCCTCGGCGATCACCGAGGGGTCGTCGTGGAAGGTGGTCGCCTTGACGATCGCCGCGGCCCGCTGCTCGGGGTTGCCGGACTTGAAGATCCCGGAGCCGACGAAGACGCCGTCGGCCCCCAGCTGCATCATCATCGCGGCATCCGCCGGGGTCGCGACGCCGCCTGCGGTGAACAGCACCACCGGTAGGGCACCGGTCTCGGCGACCTCCTTGACCAGCGAGTACGGGGCCTGCAGCTCCTTGGCGGCGAGGTACAGCTCGTCCTCGCTCTTCGCCGCCAGCTCCCGGATCTGGGCGGTGATGGTGCGGATGTGCTTGGTGGCCTCGGAGACGTCGCCGGTGCCGGCCTCGCCCTTGGAGCGGATCATGGCGGCACCCTCGGTGATGCGGCGCAGGGCCTCGCCGAGGTTGGTCGCGCCGCACACGAAGGGCACGGTGAAGCGCTGCTTGTCGATGTGGTGGACGTAGTCGGCGGGGGAGAGCACCTCGGACTCGTCGATGTAGTCCACCCCGAGCTCCTGGAGGATCTGCGCCTCGACGAAGTGGCCGATGCGGGCCTTCGCCATCACCGGGATCGAGACGGTCTCGATGATGCTGTCGATCATGTCGGGGTCGCTCATGCGGGAAACCCCGCCCTGGGCGCGGATATCCGCCGGGACCCGCTCGAGGGCCATGACCGCGACGGCGCCGGCATCCTCGGCGATCTTCGCCTGCTCGGCGGTGACGACATCCATGATGACGCCGCCCTTCAGCATGTCCGCGAGTCCGCGCTTGACGGTTCCGGTGCCGGTGGTGGGGGTGCCCGCGGTGGGGGTGCTGTTCATGGGGTGTCCTTGTCGCTCGCGCGGCGCGGGCCGACGGCATCGAACACGTCGGCCCTCCCTGCACCACATTGACCTAGGCCAAAAAGTAGCACGGCATGGGTCATGGTGCGATGAGTGTCCGTGGGGGATCGCCGTACCCGCCTAGACTCGACCGGGTGAGCAACGACGATGAACTGGTGATCAGCGGCGGGACCGCCGTGGAG
Source organism: Brachybacterium sp. AOP3-A1-3 (assembly GCF_052378285.1). Taxonomy (NCBI): domain Bacteria; kingdom Bacillati; phylum Actinomycetota; class Actinomycetes; order Micrococcales; family Dermabacteraceae; genus Brachybacterium; species Brachybacterium sp. AOP3-A1-3. The sequence goes on from NZ_JBQSXM010000010.1 coordinate 9,120, forward strand.
ATCGCCGACAGCGTGCGGGCGCTCGTGGACCGCGGCGAGCTGGCCCCGGGGCAGAGCCTGCCCTCCGTGCGGGCCCTCGCCGAGCAGCTGCAGGTCAACCGCAACACCGCCGTGGCCGCCTACCGGAACCTCGCCCGCTCCGGCGTGGTCGTCTCCCAGGGGCGCGCCGGCACCCGCGTCGCGCAGCGGGCCGCCGTGGCGCAGGAGGGCTTCGCCGCCGCCGGGTCCCTCCGGGACGTCGGCACGGGCAACCCCGATCCGCGCCTGATCCCGGACCTCGCACCGGCGCTGGCCGCCGCCGCGGGCCGCCCGGTGCTCTACGGGGAGCCCGTGATCGACCGCGATCTCGAGCAGTGGGCCCGGGACTGGATGACACCGGACGCCCCGGGGGACCCTGCCGACGTGCGGCTCACCCTGACCAGCGGCGCCGTCGACGCCGTGGAGCGGCTGCTCGCCCAGGCGCTCATGCGGGACGATGCCGTGGCCCTCGAGGATCCGTGCTTCCTGGCCAGCATCCACATCGCTCGCCTCGGCGGGTACCGGGCGGTGCCGGTCCCGGTCGACGCCGACGGGATGACCGTCGAGGGCCTGCGTTCCGCGCTGGAGCAGGGAGTGCGCGCCGTCGTGTGCACCCCGCGCGCCCAGAACCCCACCGGGGCCTCGCTCAGCGAGCAGCGCGCCGCCCAGCTGCGAGAGGTGCTCGACGAGCATCCTTACGTGCTGGTCATCCAGGACGACTACTACTCCTACCTCTCCCAGCGGCCCTTCCACTCGATCATCGGTCCGGATCATCGGCGCTGGGCGCTGCTGCGATCGGTCTCGAAGTTCGTGGGCCCCGACATGTGCCTGGCCGTGACCGCCACCGACCCCGACACTGCGGGCCGGCTCGCGCAGCGGCTCAGCCCCGGCACCACCTGGGTGAGCCATCTGCTGCAGCGGATCACCCACGCCGTGATGCGCGACCCCGATTCCCTGGCGCTCATCGGCCGCGCCGGCGCCCACTACGCCGCGCGGAACGCGAGCTTCGCCGCCCGCCTCACCGCGCTGGGCCTGCCGGTCGAGGCCGGCGACGGGATGAGCCTGTGGGTGCCCGTCCCGGCCCCGGCCCGTGAGGTCGCCGAGCGGCTCATGCGGCGGGGGTGGCTCGTGCGCACCGGGGACGACTTCCGGCTCGCGCCCGACGCCGACCTCTCGCGCCACCTGCGGCTCACCGTGCACGACCTCTCCGGGGAGGACGCCGAGGCGCTCGCCGCAGACGTCGCCGCCGCGGCCCGCGAAGCGGTTTGAGGGTGGAATCCTCCTCGCGGTGAGCCAGGCCACACGCTAAGGTCCTCGGCATGCTGGATTCGCTGACCCGCACCCGTCTCTCGGCCATGATGTTCCTCGAGTTCTTCGTGTGGGGCGCCTGGTTCGTCACCCTCGGGACCTACCTCGCCAGCGATCTCGAGGCGACGGGCAGCCAGATCGCGCTCGCCTTCCTCACTCAGAGCCTCGGCGCGATCCTCGCCCCCTTCATCGTGGGCCTGATCGCCGATCGCTTCTTCGCCGCCCAGCGCATCCTCGGCGTGCTGCACCTGTTCAGCGCGGTGATGCTGTTCCTCGCCGGGCGCCAGGAGGACTTCGGCGCCTTCTTCGTCTTCGCCCTGCTCGCGATGGTGTCCTTCATGCCCACCCTGGCGCTCGCGAACTCGATCTCCTTCCGCCGCATGGAGAGCCCGGAGCGGCAGTTCCCCAGCGTGCGCGTGTTCGGCACGATCGGCTGGATCATCGCGGGCCTGCTCATCGGCTGGCTCGGCTGGGAGACCGGCGGGGCGCTCTCGAACACCTTCGCCATGGCCGCGATCGGCTCGGCGCTGCTGGGCGTCTACGCCTTCACCCTCCCGCACACCCCGCCGGAGCCGAGCGAGGGTCCCGCCACCGTGCGCGACATCCTGGGCCTCGATGCGCTAGCGCTGCTGAAGTCCCGCTCCTACCTGGTCTTCTTCGTCGCGTCGATCCTCATCTGCATCCCGTTGGCGTTCTACTACAACTTCACCAACCTCTACCTCAACGAGATCGGGGTGCCGAGGGCCGCCGCGGTGCAGTCCCTCGGCCAGCTCTCCGAGGCCGGGTTCCTGCTGCTCATGCCGCTCATGCTGAGGAAGCTCGGCGTGAAGAAGACCCTGCTCATCGGCATGCTGGCCTGGGCCGCGCGCTACGCGATGTTCGCCGTCGGCGACTCCGGCTCCCTGCTGTGGCTCGTGGTGATCGGGCTGCTGCTGCACGGTGTCTGCTACGACTTCTTCTTCGTCGCCGGGCAGATCTACACCGACCGCTTCGCCCCGGCGCGGGTGCGCTCGGCCGCGCAGGGCCTCATCTCCCTGGCCACCTACGGCGTGGGTCTGCTGATCGGCTCGTTGATCTCCGGGCCGATCGTGGACGCCTTCCTCGCCGCCGACGGCACGCACGACTGGATCCCGATCTGGCTGGTGCCGGCCGCGCTCGCGCTGCTGGTCGCGATCTTCTTCGGGAGCATGTTCCGGGAGCAGCAGACGGCCGACGCGATCGATGGGGGCGGCGGGGCTGGCAGGGCCGACGTCGCGGCGTAGGCGCCGGGTCCGAGATCAGAGCTCGCGGATCACCCGGGCGGGGTTGCCGACGGCGACCACGTTCGCCGGGATGTCCTTCGTGACCACGGTGGATGCCCCGATGACTGAGTTGTCGCCGATGCTCACGCCGGGCAGCACGGTGACCCCGCCGCCGAGCCACACGTTGTCCCCGATCGTGATCGGCTCGGCGCGCTCCAGGCCCTCCCGCCGGGGCCCCGGGTCGGTGGGGTGGATCGGCGTGAGCAGCTGGACGTTCGGGCCGATCTGGCAGTCGTCGCCGATGGAGATCGTCGCGACATCGGCCGCCGTGAGGTAGTAGTTCACGAAGGTGCGCGCGCCGAGGGTGACGTTGCTGCCGTAGTCCAGGGAGATCGGTGGTCGCACGACGACACCTTCGCCCACCTCGCCCAGGAGCTCCTCGAGCAGGTCACGGGCCTCCGGGGCGTCATCGAGCCACGCCCGGTGGTAGCGATCCGCGCGCTGGGCGGCCTCCAGCTGGAGCGCCCCCAGCTCCTCGTCGGAGATGTACCAGTCGCCCGCGAGCATGCGTTCGCGCTGGATGCGGGGGTCGGCCGGCTCGGGAGTGCTGCTCATGCCAGCGAGGGTAGTGGGCCTCAGACCACGCAGAACTCGTTCCCCTCAGGGTCCGCCATGACGACGTGGTCCGGCCCGTCGGGCCCGTCGTGCCGCTGGAGGACCCTCGCACCCAGGCCGGTGAGGCGCTCGACCTCCGCGGCGACCCGCGGCCACCGCTGATCCCACGGGACCTGTCGGCCGCCGCCGGCCTGGACGTCCAGGTGGAGGCGGTTCTTGACCGTCTTCTCCTCGGGCACCCGCAGGAAGGAGAGTGGGGGCGCCGCGCCCGTCGGATCGTGGAGGTAGGCCCCGTCGTCCCATTCGTCCTCAGGCACCTCATAGGCGATCAGCCACGCCTGCCAGCTGTCGTAGCCGGCCGGCACCGGGGCGGGCTCATAGCCGAGCGCCTCCGACCAGAAGCGTGCCAGCACGGTGGGGGAGGAGCAGTCGATCGTGAGCTTCCAGGGGGAGGCCATGTCGGTCCCTTCGTCGGGTGGCGCGAGCATAGGCGGCCGGGCCGACCTTCCTGCCGCCGCGCCGTTCCGGCGGGCGTCTCGACCGCTGGCGACCCTTGACACCGCCCGGGACTCCGGGAAGGATTACGAAAACCGCTTTCGTAAATAGGGTCCGTCCAGCCCGGAAGGTTGACCATGACCATGTCGTCACCACCCGTCGCGCCAGTGCGCGTCGGTGTCATCGGAACGGGCGGCATCTCGCGCGCCCACACCCCGGGATGGCTGGAGATCGGTGCCGAGCTGCACTGCTTCAGCCTCGACGGGGCGACGGAGTATGCCGAGCAGTTCGGGGCCACCGTCCACGCGACCCTCGAGGAGCTTCTGGCCGCGGTCGACGTCGTGGGCGTCTGCACTCCCACCGCCGTGCACGCCGAGATCGTCCACCAGGCGCTCGACGCCGGCAAGGACGTCGTGTGCGAGAAGCCGCTCGCGCTCACCACCGAAGATGCCCGCGCCGTCGTCGAGCATGCCGACCGTGCAGGCCGTCGCCTGTTCCCGGCGCACGTGGTGCGGTTCTTCCCGCAGTACGCCGCGGCCCGGGCCGCCGTCGAGGCCGGCAGGATCGGGCAGATCGCGGTGCTCCGCTTCGAGCGCACCGGATCCTTCCCCACGCAGCCCTGGTTCGCCGACGAATCGCAGTCCGGCGGCATCATCATGGACCAGATGATCCACGACATCGACCAGGCGATCTGGTTCGCCGGGCCCGTCGAGCGGGTCTACGCCCAGCAGTCGATCTCCAGCTCGACCGACACCGTGCGCACCGCCCACGTCGTGCTCACCCACACCGGCGGCGCCATCAGCCACTGCCGCGGCCTGTGGGGCGCGCCCGGCACCACCTTCCGGTACACCTTCGACCTCGCCGGGGGCGCGGGCCGACTGCAGTACGACTCCGCGGGTGACCCGGGCGTCGTCTTCGACGAGGTCGCCACCGAGCAGCAGGCCGCCGGAGACGGCTTCCTGCCCGACGTGAGCGGCATGCGCAGCCCCTACGCCGAGGAGATCCTCGAGTTCGCGGCCGCCCTCCGCTCCGGAACCCCCACCCGGGTCAGCGCGGCCGACGGCGCATACGCCGTCGAGGTCTCCCGCGCCGCCCTCGAGTCCCTGCGCACCGGACGGAGCATCACATGCTGACCGCAACGCCCTCCACGGGCACGCTGAAGATCGCCCTCATGAGCTGCGCGCACACCCACGCCGGGGCGTATGCCGCCCGGCTCGAGCCGCGCGCCGACATCGACCTGGTGGTCGCCGATCCCGACGGGTTCGGCGACGTGCACGGGGTGAGTGTCGTCGGCTCCTACGACGAGGCGTGGAACGCCTGGCCCGAGGGGCCCGACGCGATCGTCGTGACCAGCGCGAACGCTCACCACAAGGATCTCGTGCTCGAGGCCGCCCGTCGCGGTGTGCACGTGCTGTGCGAGAAGCCGCTGGCCACGACCGTCGCCGACGCCGAGGCCATGGTCGCCGCGTGCGCCGAGGCCGGCGTGGTGCTCATGACCGCCTTCCCGGTGCACTTCGCCCCGGCGGTGGAGACCCTGCGCGCCGCCGTGGCCGACGGCGCCCTCGGCGAGGTCATCGGCATCACCGGCACCAACAACGGCAAGCTGCCCGACACCCGTGCCTGGTTCACCGACGTGGAGCTCGCCGGCGGCGGATCCCTCGTGGACCACACCGTGCACATCGCCGAGATCCTCGACTCGATGGTCGGCCCGCCCACGACCGTGCACGCCACCACCAACCGCATCCTCTGGGCGGATCGGGCCGGAGCGGGCGCCGAGACCGGCGGGCTCGTCACCCTGACCTACGACTCGGGTCTGGTCGCGACCATCGACTGCTCCTGGTCGCAGCCGGCCGACGCCCCCACCTGGGGCGGCCTGCGGATCCAGGCCGTCGGCACCGGCGGGCAGCTCCAGGTCGACGCCTTCGCCGAGCACGTCGGCGGGCACGGCCAGTGGCTGCCCTACGGCGTGGATTCCGACGCGGCTCTGCTCGAGGCGTTCCTCGGGGCCGTGCGGGCGGGCCAGGCCGTGGAGCCCTCGGGCGACGTGGGCCTGCGCACGGTGCGCGTGGTCGCAGCGGCGCAGGAGTCGGTGCGCACCGGGCAGCCCGTGGAGCTGGCGCGCGCCTGAGGCTCTGCGCCCCGGATCCCCGGATGCCCAGCCGTCGGCGTCGTCGGCTGGGTATCCTATGGGAAATCGGGACTGCCGCTGCGTGGGTTCGGCCGTTGACGTTCGGACCTCCGCGCACGAAGGGAATCATCAGATGGCCATCAGACGACAGGTGCTGCGCGACGAGGTCGAGGAGCTGATCCTCCAGCGTCTGCTCGAGTCCCGGTGGGCGCCGGGTTCCCGCCTGAGCATCGACGGACTGGCCCGCGACCTCGAGGTCTCACCCACCCCGGTGCGCGAGGCGATGGTGTCCCTCGAGCGCTCCGGCCTGGTCGAGTACGTCGCGCTGCGCGGGTACGTCGTCGCCCCGATGCTGGACGTCGAGCAGATCACCGAGCTCCTGGAGGCGCGCAAGATCATCGAGCTCGCCGTGCTGGATCGTGCCTTCGAGCACTGGGACGAGCTGCTCGTGGACCTCGAGGCGGCGCAGGCCCATCATGCCGAGATCATCGAACGCATCGACAAGGCCGGCGAGGTCTCCTACGAGCTGGTCCATGAGCATTTCCAGGCGGACTGGGGCTTCCACCAGACGCTCTACAAGCATGCGGACAACCGCTACCTGGCTCAGATGTTCGAGAGCCTGAGCACCCACACCCACCGCATGCGCCAGACCTGGGAGGGCGGGCCGCTCCAGCTCGACGCCCGCGAGGCGTACGAGGAGCACGGCGCGATCCTGGCGAAGGTGCGTCAGCATCATCACGACGCGGCGCTCAAGGCGCTCTCCGACCACCTCGACGCGGTGCTCGTGAGGTCGATCCAGACCAGCGAGGAGGAGGCGCAGGCCTCCCAAGCCCCCGCCTGACCTGCAGCGGTCTCCTCAGGGTGTCGTCGGCTGGTGCCGGCAGCCGTCGGCGTCAGCGGTCCTCGAACGGGTCCGCACCGGGATCTGGCAGGCGCCGCTTGAGGAACTCGGAGTGGACGTCGAGCGAGCGGGTGACTCCGGCGACGACAGCGTGCTCGATGCGGTCCAGCTCATCGCCGAGCGCCGCCAGCTGCCGGTCGATGCTCTGCAGGTTCTCCAGCGCCTTCTCCCGGGCCTCGCCGGTGACGGGGGACAGGAAGCCGACGGTGTCCTCCAGGGCGTGCACCAGGTCGGGGACGTACCGGGCGGCCATCCCCTCCAGCATCAGCATGTCCTCGTCGGAGGACCGGCGGGACTGCAGGGCGGCGGACCCCACCAGGGCGTTGATCCGCTGCAGCAGCACCTCGGCGCGGTTCAGCACGGGCTTGACCGCCGGTCCGGGCCGGCTGCGACGCATCCGGGAGAGCCGTCGTCGTTCGTGCTTGGTGGAGCGCACGATCTTCTCGAGCGCGGTGCGGGTCCCGGCAGGCAGCTCGGCGGCGCCGCTCAGCCGCACCGGCTTCTGCGGCCGGTTGCGCAGCAGGAAGGCCGTGCCGCCGCCGACGACGACGCCGACTCCCAGGCCGGCCAGCAGCGGGGCCAACAGGCCCGCGCCCCCGATGAGGCTGCTCACCCCGAGCACCATGAAGCTGCTGATGCCGAAGGTGCCGCCGAGCACGGACGGCACGACGGTGGTGAGCCAGCGGCCGCGCCGACGAGGCAGGGCCATCGCCGTGGAGAACGGGGCGTGGACGGTTCCCACCAGCGGTGGTCCACCGGCCGGGCTCCACGGAGGTCGGCCGCCCGCGCCCGGAGTCCAGGCCGCATCCCTGTTCCCGGGCAGGTACCGGTTGCGGGGCATGCGGCCCCGCCGGTCGCGGTGAGCACTGGTCCTGATCTGCTCGCTCATGGGCACCCCCAGGCCTGTCGTGGGACTGAGCTGACGTCAGCGGCGGCGGGGACGGCGGGCGGGACCCTCGTGGAGGGCCCGCGTGCAGGGCCCTGCTCGGGCTCCGGCGTCGTCTCTCGTCACCGACTGCCCTCAGGGTATCGCCGGACCCCGGACAGGGCCTGGGGGTCATCCCCCGACTTCCCGGGGGCGCGGTGCTCAGGCTCCGGCGTGCGCCTCAGCGATGCGGAGCAGCTCGAGGTAGCCCTCGAGCTGCCAGGCGGTGCGGCCGACGAACAGGCCGGTCACATGGTCGATCCGGAGCAGATCCGCGGCGTTGTCGAGGTTCACGGAGCCGCCGAAGAGGATCCCGGCGACCTTCCCGGTGTACTGCGCGCCGAGCGCGGCGAAGGGCTCGATCAGCTCCTCGACGGTCGCCGGGCGGCCCTTCTCGCCGATCGCCCAGATCGGCTCGTAGGCGATGACCACGCGCGAGAGCTCCTCGGCGCTGAGCCCGTCCAGCGCTCCGGCGGCCTGGTCCAGGATGAACGCCGAGGAGCCGCCGGCATCCTTCACCTCGAGGCTCTCGCCGATGCACAGCAGGGGCGTGAGGCCATGGCGCAGGGCCGCGGCGACCTTCAGCCGCGTGGTCTCCACGGTCTCGCCGAAGTGCTCACGACGCTCGGAGTGCCCGATCTCGACGATCTGCGCACCGGCATCCTTCGCCTGCGGCACGGACACCTCGCCGGTCCAGGCACCGGCGTCCTCCCAGTGGGCGTTCTGCACCCCGAGCAGCACGGGGGAGTCCTCGCCGAGGACCTCGCGCACCGACGTGGTCGCGGTGAAAGACGGGATGACGAACGGCTGCACGCCGCCGGGTGCCGCGCCGTCCAGCTGGTCACGCAGGCCCTCGGCCCACGCGCGACCTTCCGCCAGCGTCTTCGTCATCTTCCAGCTGGTGCCGATCCACAACGTGCTCATGACGGATCCTTCCGTGTCGTGCGTGGCCGTGTCGTGCGTGGGGTGCTCCGGTTCCCCGCGCCTTCCCCGCGCCACGCGAGCGGTGCGCGGCGCGGGGGCGGCCCGGGATGCCCGGGCGGGGTGGGTCAGGCCTTCTCGAGGGAGCCGTCGTAGGCGCAGATGGCGTCGACCTTCGCCGCGGAGGAGGACTCCGGGTCGAACTCGAGGTCGAGCCACACCTTCACGAGCTCCTGGGCGGCCTGCAGACCGATCACGCGCTGGCCCATGCACAGCACCTGCGCGTTGTTGGAGAGCACGGAGCGCTGCACGGAGTAGAGGTCGTGCGCGGTCACGGCGCGGATGCCGGGGACCTTGTTGGCTGCGATCGCGACGCCGAGGCCGGTGCCGCAGACCAGCAGCGCCCGGTCCGCCTCGCCCGCGGCGACCTTCTCCGCGGCCGCGACGGCGACGTTGGGGTAGAAGGTGCCGTCATCGGCCGAGCCGACGCCGACGTCGAGGACCGACTCGACGCGGTCGTCGGCCTCGAGCAGGGCCTTGAACTCTTCCTTGTAGCCGTAGCCGGCGTTGTCGCCGCCGACGATGATCTTCAGTGCCATGGGGGATCTCCTTCGAGTGGTGAGGTGGGGTGGTTCCAGGATGTCAGGCCAGGTGCTGCCCGAGCTCGGTCATGAGGATCGAGAACGAGATCGCACCGGGGTCGGGGGTGCCGAGGGACTTGTCGCCCAGCACACGGGCGCGGCCGAGGCTCGCGGTGATGTCGGCGGTGGCGTCGGCCGCAGCGCGGGCCACGCCGGCGGCGGACAGGATCGCCGCGGAGGCGTTATCGCCGGTGAACGCGTCAGCGAGGGCGGCGCGGAAGGGGATGGCGGCGTCGACCATGGTCTTGTCGCCCTCCGTCGCCCCACCCAGGCGCAGCACCGCGTCGATGCCCGCGTCGACCGCCTCGACGATCGTGCGCGGCGAGCTGCCGGCGTCGTCGGCGAAGGAGCTCGCGGCGGCGATCAGCGCGCCGCCCCACAGGGCGCCGGAGGTGCCACCGGCGGATTCGGACCAGGCCTCGCCGGCGCGGACCAGCAGGGTGCGGGCCCCGGCGCCGTCGGCGAGAGCGGTCTTCGCGGCGGCCGCGGCGCCCTTGGTGCCGTACGCCATGCCCTGACCGTGGTCGCCGTCGCCCGCGATCGCGTCGATCCGGCCCAGCTCGGCCTCCTCGCGGACGCAGACGGCCTCGAACAGGTCGAGCACGCCGGCGATCCTGGTCGCGACCTCGCGGGACTCCTCGGTGGACTCGGGGGTCTCGTCGGCCCCGGCCTCCCAGAAGGTGTCCCGGCGGGGGCGGTCCGCGGCCGGCATCGCGCCGCGGTGGAAGGCGGGGGTGTCGACGGGGGCCAGCCAGTGCTGCTCGAGCTCGTCGTCGAGGAACACCAGGCTCAGGGACAGCCCGGCCATGTCGAGGCTGGTGATGAACTCGCCGACCTCGGGGCGCACCGGCGTGATGCCGGCGGCCTCGAGCAGCTCGGCGACCTTCGCGTAGACCACGAAGAGCTCCTCGTACTTCACCGTGCCCAGGCCGTTGACGATCACGGCGGCGCGGCCCTGGTAACCGTCGGTCGTGCGCTCGGGCTGCTCGGCGAGGACGCCCTCGACCAGCAGCGCGGCGATCTCGTCGGCCGATCCGATCGGTTCGTCGCGCACACCGGGCTCGCCGTGGATGCCCAGACCCACGCCCATCTGCCCGTCGGTGACATGGAACAGCGCCTCGGGGGCGCCGGGGAGGGTGCAGCCGTCGAAGGCGACGCCGAAGGAGCGCGTGGCGTCGTTGGCCTTCCAGGCGATGCGCTCCGCTTCGTCGAGATCCGCGCCGGCCTCGATCGCGGCGCCGGCGATCTTGAAGACCGGCAGGTCACCGGCGATGCCGCGACGGTCGCGATGGTTCTCCGGGGTGTTGGAGACGATGTCATCGCTGACCTTGATGATGCGCACGTCGATGCCCTCGGCGCGCAGCTTCTCCGCGGCCGCCCCGAAGTGGAGGACGTCGCCGGCGTAGTTGCCGAAGCCGAGCACCACGCCGCCGCCGTTCTCGGCGTTGCGGGCCACCGAGTACACCTGCGAGGCCGACGGGGAGGCGAAGATGTTGCCGCACGGGGCGCCGTGGCCCATGCCGGGACCGACCCAGCCGGCGAAGGCGGGATAGTGGCCCGAGCCGCCGCCGATCACCAGGGCGGGCTGGCCCTGCGGGGTCGCGGTCGAACGCACCACGCCGCCGTGCACGACGGCGATGTGGTCGGGGTGGGACAGGGCGAGGCCGCGGACCGCATCGGTCGCGAAGTCGGCGGGGTCATTGAAGAGATACGTCATCGGTGAGATTCCTCCACGGGGGCGTCCGAATCGGGGGACCGGCGGCGCGCAGTCGGTGTCGAACAGGCGGGGTCGATGTCCCCGTCGTCCCCACGATCCTATAGGAACTGTTCCGGAGCGCGTGAACGCCACCACCGACGCACCCGTCGGTCCAGATGCAGAGTGGATGCACATCGTGTGCGCGAATGCCTTCACATCATCGGGATTGATCCTATAGGATCGACGGCAACGAGACGTCACGAGGAAAGAGGACAAGGATGTTCACAGCGGAGAACTGGCCCATCGGAGCCAACATGCTGTCGTTCGGCAGCACCACGCCGGACGGCACCCCCACCCTGGAGGCCTCCTCTTCCGTCTGGGCCTCCCAGCTGCGTCAGGTCAAGGCGCTCGGCGTCGACCAGATCGACCCCACCGACGCCTGGCTGCCGCTCGCGAAGCTCTCCGACGAGCGCGTCGAGGAGTTCCGCAGCGTGCTCGACGGGGAAGGTATGACCCTCTCCTCGATCTCCATGACCCGCAACTCGGTCGTGGACGTGAAGAACGGCGAGCAGAACGTGGCCGACGCGCTGCGCTTCATCGACCTCGCCCCCAGCTTCGGCGTGAGCGTGGTCAACACCGGCTTCATGCAGGCCACCACCGAGGCCCAGCAGAAGGCCATCTGGTTCTGGCTGGCCGACGGCCACGTCGACGACCCGGCGCTGCGCGACCTCGCCATCGAGCGGATCCGCACCCTCGGCGACGCCGCCCGCGACCAGGGCATCGAGGTCAGCCTCGAGATGTACGAGGACACCTACGTCGGCACTGCCGATGAGGCCGTCGCCTTCGTCAAGGACGTGGGCCACGAGTCCGTGGGCCTGAACCCGGACATCGGCAACCTCGTGCGCCTGCACCGCGAGGTCGAGCCGTGGGCCGACATGTTCGAGAAGGTGCTGCCGCACTCGAACTTCTGGCACATCAAGAACTACACGCGGGATCTCGATCCGGCCACCGGCGCGTACTCCTCGGCCCCGATGCCGCTGAAGTACGGCTACATCAACTACCGCCAGGTGATCCTCCGTGCCCTCGAGCTCGGCTACTCCGGCCCGTTCTGCTGCGAGCACTACGGCTCCGACTCCCTCGGCGTCATCGCCGAGAACGTGCAGTACATCCGTCAGGTGCTGGCCTCGGCCCTCGCCTGATCACCGCTCCACCGTCACACCGCTTCACTGCAATACCGCTCCACCACCTCACCCCGAGTTCGAAGGAGAACCCGCATGTCCCTCGAGATCACCCGCATCCAGCCCTTCCCCGATGAGCGCACCGCGATCGTCACCGGCGCCGGCGCCGAGCGCGGCATCGGCCGCAAGGTCGCCCGCAAGCTCGTGGCCGATGGCTGGAGCGTCGTCGCCGCCGATATCGATGGTGCCGCCGTCGAGAAGTTCGCCGCGGACCTCGCCGCCGAGAGCGGCGCCACGGTCATCGGCGTCGGCGTCGACATCTCCGACCAGGCCGCCGTGGATGCCGCCTTCGCGCGCGTCGACGCCGAGATGCCCCCGGTCGCCGCCCTGGTGAACCTTGCCGGCATCCCCAGCCCCCATTCGATCTTCGAGATCACCTCGGACATCTGGGACAAGGTCATGAACGTCAACGGCAAGGGCACCCTGCTGATGATCCAGGCCGCGGCGAAGCGCATGATCGACGGCGGCTTCGGCGGTCGCATCGTGAACACCGCGTCCATCACCGCGCTCGACGGCGGCGGCACGTTCTCCAAGACCGGCTACGCCGCGGCGAAGGCCGCCGTGCAGGGCCTCACCCGCGGCGCGGCCCGCGAGCTCGGCCAGTACGGCATCACGGCGAACGTGATCCTGCCCGGCCCGATCGACACCGACATCATGGGCGGCACGCTCACGGACGACCGCAAGGCCGGCATGAGCGAGAACATCCCGCTGCAGCGCGTGGGCCAGCCCGAGGAGGTCGCCGGCCTGATCGCGTTCCTGGTCAGCGAGGACTCCAGCTTCGTCAGCGGCACGTCGATCAACGTCGACGGCGGCAAGCACATGCACTGAGGGACCCGTCGGCCCCGGGGCGACCACCCCGGGGCCGCACCTCGTGCACCGTCGCACAGCAGGACAGCAGGACAGCAGGACAGCAGGACAGCAGGACAGCAAGACAGCAGGACAGCAGGACCAGCCATTCCGACTCGAAGGAGAGACCCCTTGGCCGACTCGACACTTTCCGGCGCCCTCGAATTCGCGAAGATGCTCGCCGCGGGCGGCTTCCGCCTGGACCCGATGGAATCCGCCCCCTCCATCGAGGACATCCGGCAGCTCGCGAAGAAGCGCCTCCCCACCATGGCCTTCGACATCGTCGACGGGGCCTCCAACCACGAGATCACCCTCGACGCGAACACCCGCGACCTGCGCGAGGTGCGCTTCCGCCCGCGCTGGCTGACCGACATCTCCACGATCGACATCTGCACCTCCGTCGACGGCATGGACCTGCAGCGTCCCTATGTGCTCGGGCCGCTGGGCCTGCAGCGCATGATCGGCGGTGAGGGCGAGCTGGGTGCGGTGCGCGCGGCCGGGAAGGCGAACATCCCCTTCACCATCTCCACCGCCTCGAACTGGGCGATGGAGGAGCTCGCGGACGAGGCCACCGGCCCGCTGTGGTACCAGCTGTACATGTACAAGAGCCCCAAGATCGTCTCGAACCTGATCTCCCGGGCGAAGGCCATCGGCGCCGAGGCGCTCGTGGTCACCGTCGACGTGCCGCTGAACGGCAAGCGCTACCGCGACCACCGCAACGGCATGTCGATCCCCCCGAAGATCACCCCGCGCAACGCCGTGCAGGCGGTGCGCTACCTCAACTGGACCCGCGCGATCATGAAGCCCCCGACGATCGGCTTCCGCAACCTCGCCGGCGAGGTCCAGGGCAACAACGCCGTCTCCCACCAGGAGTTCGTGAAGCGGTACCTCACGAACCTCACCCTGACCTGGGCGGACATCGAGGACGTGCGGCGTCAGTGGGACGGCCCGGTGTACATCAAGGGCATCCTCACCCCCGAGGACGCCCAGCGCGCCCGGAACGTCGGCGCGCAGGGCATCTACGTCTCCAACCACGGCGGCCGCCAGCTCGACTCGACGCCCAGCACCATCAGCGTGCTGCCCTCGATCGTCGACGCCGTGGGCGAGGACATGACCGTCGTGTTCGACTCCGGCGTGCGCACCGGTGACGACATCGCCAAGGCCCTCGCCGTGGGCGCGGACCTGGTCTCCATCGGCCGGGCCTGGGGCTACGGCAACGCCGCGGGCGGCGAGAAGGGCGTGCTGCGCGTGCTCGACATCCTCGACGAGGAGCTCGAGCTCGCCATGGGTCAGCTCGGCGCCACCAGCATCGGCGCGCTGGATCGTGGCTTCGTGGACTACCCCGAGGCCTGGCACGGCGCCGGCCTGCACCGCGAGCCGGAATCCGGCACGACGGCCGACGGGAACGCCCGATGAGCGCCCCCTGGAAGCTCGCCGTCACCGCGGACTACTCCGAGGCGGACGGCTCCACCATCTACGGTGACATCGGCCTGGGCACGCTCGCCGAGCAGGGCATCGAATGGTCCCGGGTCGAGGTCCCGATCAGCCCCGGGGCGCTCGAGGGCTTCGACGCCGTGCTGCTGCTCAGCGGCACCCCCTTCGGCGCCGCGCAGCTCGAGGGCGTCACCACGCTCACGCACGTGGCCCGCTTCGGCGCCGGCTTCGACTCCGTGGACCTGGAGGCCTGCGACGCCGCCGGGATCACCGTCACCAACGCCCCCACCGGGCTGCGGGTGCCGATGGCCCACACCGCGCTGACCTTCCTGTTCGCCCTCGCCCACAACCTGCTGCCCAAGGATCGCCTGGTCCGCGAGGCGGACTGGGACCGCAAGGCCGAGTACCGGGGCCCCGGCCTGGCCACCGCGACCATCGGCATGATCGGCCTGGGCGGGATCGGCCAGGAGACGGTGCGCCAGCTGCGCGCCCTGGACCTCGAGGTCATCGCCTGGAACCGGTCGCCCCGCCCGGAGTTCTGCGCCGAGGTCGGCGTGGAGCAGCTCGAGCTCGACGAGGTGATCGCGCGCAGCGACTACCTCATCGTCACGGTCGCCGCGAACTCCCAGACCCGCCACCTCATCGGCGCCCCGGAGCTGGCCCAGATGAAGGACTCCGCGTTCCTCATCAACATCGCCCGCGGCGCCGTGGTCGACGAGCCGGCCCTGATCACCGCCCTGCAGGACGGCACGATCGCGGGGGCCGGGCTCGACGTCTTCGAGGTCGAGCCGCTCCCGGCCGGCAGCCCCCTGCTCGCGCTGGAGAACGTGGTGCTCGCCCCGCACTCGCTGTGCTGGACGAAGGACTTCGCCGAGTACACCGGCGCCGAGGTGCTCGCGGAGGTCACGGCCGTCGCATGCGGCCAGGCGCCGCGCAACGTCGTGAACGCCCCGCAGGCGTCGGCCGACGGGTCGAGCGGGGCAACCGGGACGACCTCTTCGAGCGGGGCCGACGGGGCACCGGCGTCGGCCGCCGGAACGCGCGGATGACCGAGCGCTCCGCGGCCGACGAGGCCCGCATCGTCGGCCTGACCACTGTCGTCACCGGCGCTGCGTCCGCGCGCGGCATCGGACGCGGCGTGACGCTGACCCTCGCCCGGCAGGGCCGTCCGCTCGCCCTGCTCGACCTCGACGAGGCCGGGCTCGTCAGCGCGGCCGACGAGGCGCGCGCGGCGGGCTCGCCCTACGTCGTCACGGCGAGGGTCGACATCGCCGACCAGGTCTCGGTCGACGCCGCGATCACCGCCGTCGAGCAGGACCCCGGCGCCCCGGCGATCGGCGCGCTCGTGTGCAGCGCGGGCATCGCGAACCCCACCCCGTTCCTCGAGATGACCAGCGAGAACTTCCTGCGCACCCTCTCGATCAACACCCTGGGCACCTTCCACCTCGCCCAGCGCGTGCTGCCCGCGATGCTCGCGCAGGGCCTGGGCCGGATCGTCGCCATGAGCTCGACCGCCGCGCAGGACGGCGGCGGGAACTTCTCGACCTTCGCCTATGCAGCCTCCAAGGCGGGCGTCGAGGGCCTGATCCGGGGCCTCGCGAAGGAGGTCGCCGGCACCGGCGTCACCACCGCCGCGATCGCCCCGGCCAACATCGACACCGACATCATGGGCGGACCCCTCGAGGGGGAGCGCCGCGAGCAGTTCGTGGCCCGCACCCCCGTGGGCCGGCTGGGCACCACCGAGGAGCTCGGCGAGCTGGTCGCCTTCCTCGTGGGCCCGCACGGCGGCTTCACCACAGGAGCGACCTACAACCTCAACGGCGGCCTGCGCGTCGGCTGACCCGGGCCCTGAGCCCTGAGACCCGCGACCTGCGACCTGAGACCTGCGACCTGCGACCTGCGACCTGCGATTTCTGGCTGCCGGCCGGATGCAGGCGGTCGAGACTGCACCACGTGTCGTTGAGAACCCTCTCACCGACACGTGGTGCAGTCTCGACTGTGGAAGTGGCCTTGTCGGACTGGTCCCGCCGACCCCAGCGCCCCGGGTGCTCAGTCGCGCACCAACCCCGTCAGCCGGCCACCATCCTCGTCACCCGGCCACCAGCCCTGGCAGCCAGGTGCTCAGCAGCGGGAAGAAGGTGATGACCAGGAGCACGGCGAGCATCGGGACGAAGAAGGGCAGGACGCCCTTGATCACCCGGGTCACCGGAACCTTCGTCACCGAGGAGAGCACGAACAGGACCAGCCCCACGGGCGGGGTGAGCAGGCCGATCATCAGGTTGAAGATCATCATGACGGCGAAGTGCACCGGGTCGATGCCGTACACATCGGCGATCGGGGCCAGCACGGGCACCAGGATGAGGATCGCGGCCGTCGGCTCCAGGACTGCGCCGACGATCAGCAGCAGGATGTTGATCAGGAGCAGGAACACCAGCGGACGATCCGTGATCTGCAGGATCATCTCCGTCATCACTTGCGGGGCCTGCTCGCGGGCCAGCACCCAGCCGAACAGCGATGCGCTGGTGACGATGACCAGCACGCTGCCGGTCGTCTCCACCGTGGAGGCGGCGATCCGGCCCAGGGACTTCCCGTTCAGGGTGCGGTAGCACAGGGCGAGGATGGCCACGTAGGCCACGCCCAGGGCGGAGGCCTCGGTGGGCGTGACGATCCCCGACAGGATCCCGCCGAGGATGATCACGGCGGCGCCCGCGACGGGCAGGGCCTTCACGACGTCCTTGACCCGCTTGGCCGCCGGGGGCTTCTCCAGGCGGAGGTCATCGCGCTTGCGGGTCTGGATCCAGACCATGACGCACAGGGCCGCGACCAGCACCAGCGCCGGGACGATCCCGGCCATGAAGAGGGAGCTCACCGAGAGGCCGGCGGTCACGGCGTAGATGATCGCTGGGATCGAGGGCGGGATCATCGGGGCGATCAGCGAGGCGGCGCCGGTGATGCCGAGCGCGAAGCCCTCGGGATAGCCGCGCTTCGTCATCGCCGGCACCTGGATGCGACCCATGGCGGCGGCGTCGGAGATCGCCGCGCCGCTCATCCAGGAGAACCCGAAGGACGTGGCGATGTTGACGTAGCCGAGCGAGCCGCGCACGTGGCCGATCGCGCTGGTCGCGGCGTCGAACAGACGGTCCGTCGCGCCGGAGACGTTGGCCAGGTTGCCCAGCAGGATGAACATCGGCACGGCGAGGATCGCGAAGTCGAAGACGCCTGAGGCGGTCTGCTGCGCGGCCAGGGCCGCCGTGGCGGTGTCGTCGATGATGATGTAGACGATCGACGGGATGAGCAGGGCGATCCACACGGGGACGCGCAGGGCGAGCAGCACGAGCAGGGCTGCGAACATGATCAGCAGAACCATGGGGTCACAGACCTTCCATCGATGCGGCCTTCTCGACCGCGTCCGGGACTTCGGCAGGATGGCGCAGGTACATGACGATGTTCAGGGCGGTGTGCCCGAGGATCATCAGGTAGCCCACGAACACGGCGCCGTACAGCAGGGGCATGGGCAGGGAGGTCGCGGTCATCCGCAGGGGGCCCGTCAGCAGCATGAGGGAGATGGCGGCCCACACCATGTAGGCCGACGCCGCCACGACCGTGAGCATCGAGAAGATCTGCGTGGCGGTCGCGAGCTTCCGGGGCAGGTACACCGCGAGGATGTCCACTGCGATGTGCGCGTTGCGGGAGGCGACGAATCCGGCCCCGACGAAGGTCAGCCACACCACCAGCAGGCGGGCCACCTCCTCGCTCCACGGCAGGGGCATGTTCAGCACGTAGCGCGTGAACACCTGGAAGATGATGATCGCGAAGACGGCGATCAGCAGGGCTCCGGCGACGAACCGCTCGGCGTCCACGAACAGGGCGTAGGGCTTCCACTTCCGTTCGTAGTAGTCACGCTCGATGTAGGTGTCCAGGTCAGGGACCTGGCCGTCGTGCTCGCCCTCGATGGGCCGGGGTGACTGCATGCTCATCGGACGGACTCCTGGATCTCGAGGTAGAGGTCGCCCCACGGCACCTTGGAGGGGAACTCCTCGGCGATGAGGCTCTGGAAGGCCGCGACGTCGACGTCGTCGTTGATCGTGATCGTGCCGTCGTCCTCCCACGTCTGGAGGGTCTCCTGCTCGGCCTCGACGATGCAGTCCCGCGTGGCGATGCGGGCCTTCTCCATCGCGTCCTCGAACCCGGTCTTCTCGTCGGCCGTCAGCGATTCCACGAACTTCTCGGAGGAGACGATGTTGACCGCCTGCACCATGTGCCCGGTGAGGTTGAGGTAGTCCTGGACCTCGTAGAACTTCTGGACGTCGATCGTGGGGATCGGGTTCTCCTGGGCGTCGATCGCGCCCTGCTGGAGCCCGAGGTAGGCCTCGGAGAGCGCCATCGGCGTGGCGCTGCCGTGCATGATCGCGAAGCTCGTGATGTACAGCGGCGCATCGGGGGTGCGGATCTTCAGCCCGGCGAGGTCGTCCGGCTCGGTGATCTCGACGTTGGAGGTGATGTGGCGGGTGCCGTAGTACCAGGTGGAGTTCACGCGCAGACCGGTCTCCGCGGCCATCTCGTCGTACACCTCGGCCATGATCGGACCGTTGGTCGCCTCGTCGAACTGGTCGACGTCGGTGAATAGGAACGGGGCGTCGAGCACTGCTGCGTCGGGATACCAGACCCCCAGGAAGGAGGGGCCGACGACGCCCAGCTCGAGGCCGCCGGTGGCGATCTGCTCGGTGGTCTCGCCCTCTCCGCCGATCTGGCCCGAGGGGTAGGTCTCCACGGTGAAGCCGTCGTCGGCGAGCTCGGTGCGCAGCGTCGCGGCGCCGCAGGACTCGACGGGGTGGGCGGGGTCGTACTGGTGGGCGAAGCGGATGACCCGGGAATCCGGGTCCACGGTGGCCTTCTCGATCTGGCTGGTGTCGACGGGCTCCCACAGCCCGCACCCGGCGAGGGCGAGGGTGGTGAGGGCGGAGGCGAGGATGGCGGCCGGTCGGCGGCCGCGACGGCTCGGGGTCATCGCGGGCTCTTCTCTGCGAGGGGGGTCGGGAATGGGAGATCGTGCTGGTCGGCGAGGCGTCGGAGCTGCTCGAGGGTTGACGGTGCGACCTCGACGGTCTCCGCGTTCTCGAGGAGACGGGCGTGCTCGAGATCCCCGGGGGCGAGCACCGGGGAGTCGGGATGGGAGGACCGGACCTCGTCCTGGAGCTCGGCGACCCGTGCCCGGATCGCGTCGGCATCGCCGAAGGCGGTGAGGTCGAGGGCGATCAGGACGTGTCCGGTGTTCATCCGGGAGGACTGGTCCTGCCAGATGTCTACGGTCTGGAAGGCGAAGGATGCGCTGGTGAGAGCAGCGGAGAGGCCTTCGAGCAGCACCGAGATGCCCGACCCCTTGTGGCCCCCGAAGGGGAGCAGGGCGCCCCCGTCCAGCACGGCGGCGGGATCTGTGGTGGGCCGTGCGGCCGCATCGACGCCCCAGTCGTCCGGGATGTCGGCGCCCTCGTTGCGGGCGGCGACGATCTTGCCGTACGCGCCGGCGGTGGTCGCGAGATCGGCGACCAGGGGGTGCGGTCCGGCCGACGGAAGAGCGACCGTGAGGGGGTTGGTCCCCAGCACGGGCCGGGAGCCGCCGAAGGGGGTGGCGACAGGTCCGGTGGTGGAGGTGAGGATCGCGGCGATGCCCTGTTCGGCGAGCTGGTTCGTCCAGTACTGCCCGGCCCCGTAGTGGCTGGATCCCTGCACGGCGACGGTCGCGATGCCGTGGGTGCGTGCGGACTCCGCCACGAGGTCGACGGCGCGCTGCATGACGACCTGGCCGAAGGCGCAGGCTCCGTCGAGCACCGTGACCCCGCCGAACTGGCGCACGATCCGCGGTTCAGAGATCGGATCTATACCGCCTGCGGCGATGACCTCGAGATAGAGGGGCAGGCGGAGCAGTCCGTGGGAGTGGATCCCTGCGCGATCCGCTGCGAGCAGCGAGTCGGCGACCAGCCGAGCGGTGGACTTCATGGCTCCAGCCTGCTCGAGCAGTGAGGTGGCCAGCGCGCAGAGGGCGTCTGCGGCGTAGCGTGGTGACGTCATCGTCACGGTCCTTTCTCTCCGGAGTCTCCGTAAACTATATAATCTACGACACAAAGACAAGAGGCGCGACCCTCAAGACGTCGGAGGTTTCGGGCGAGCTCCGGGAGCCTGTGGTTCAGGGGCCGGTGGCCCGAGGGTCTGCGGCCCGGGGGCGTGCGGTTCGGCGCCGTGTGGTGAGGAGCAGCCCCAGTGCGGCGACGGCCATCAGCACTCCCATCGAGGAGAGGGCGAGGCGGTAGTCGTCGAGGCTCGCGGCGCCGTCGGGCGCCAGCACGTCCAGCAGCACGCCGACCAGCAGCACTGAGAGCAGCGAGAACGAGTAGCCGCCGATGTTCACCATGCCCGTGGCGGTGCCGATGGCCCGGCGGGGGACGCCCGTGCGCGCGAGGTCGAAGCCGACGGAGCAGGTCGCGGAGCCGACGGCCAGGGCGATGATCAGCGGCATCAGCTGCCAGGGGGCGAGCTGGCCCGGGGCCAGCAGGGTGCCCACCCATGCCACGGAGAGGACGGCGCCGGCGATCCAGCCCAGCCGAGCGCGGTGGTGGGGGAAGCGGCCGGTGAACACCCCGATCAGCGGACCGATCGCCACCATGATCACCACGTTCACGGTGAGCAGCGTGCCCACCTCCGCAGGACTCAGTCCATGGCCGAGGGTCAGGAAGGGCACGCCCCACAGGAACAGGAAGGCATTGACCGAGGCCAGCGTCAGCGCGTGCAGGAAGAAGCCCGACCATGCCGCGCGGGAGGTGAACACGTCCCGCAGCACCTGGGCCGGTCTGGCCGGCTCCGGGGGAGCGGCGCCCGGCTCGCCCGGCGGCTCGTCGCGCACCACGGCGAGCACGAGCAGCACGCTCAGCAGCAGCAGGAAGGCCAGCGAGGACCACGCCGCGGTCCACCCGGCGCCCACCAGCAGTGCCAGGAAGGGGACTGCGGCGACGGCCTGCCCGAACTGGCCGATCATCGTCGCGAGCTGGGTGAACAGCGGCACCTGCCCGGTGGGGAACCAGGTGGCGATCAGCCGCACCACGCTGATCAGGGTGGCGGCGTCCCCGACCCCCGTGAGCAGGCGCGCGACGAGCGCCGTGGGCACGTCGGTCGCGACGGCGAGCAGCACCTGCCCGGCAGCCATGGTCACGGTCCCGAGGACCATCATCCGCCGCGGCCCGATCCGATCGAGCAGCAGACCCGCCGGGATCTGGGCGGCCGCATAGGTGCCCAGCTGGACCACGCCGAACAGGCTCAGCACCGCTCCGTCGATCCCGAACCGCGCCGACGCCTCGACGCTCGCCACCCCGAAGGATGCTCGGCCGGAGACGGCGCACAGGTATGCGAACACCCCCACCGCCCAGACGAGATGGGCGCGGGTGAGTCGAGGGGCGGCGGAGGTGGTCACGGCAGCAGTGTCACCTCGATCCCGATCGGGCGGAGTCGAGGTCGTCGGGATCGCGACGGTCGGTCCTGTCGGAGCCCGCCTCGACGGACCTGTCGCCAGACCCGTCGGCCCGGCGGCGTCCCGTGCCGCGCCCTTCGATGCTGCGTGCGCTGGCACTGCGTGCTCCGACGTCGCGTACGCCGATGCCGCGCGCCCCGACCGCGAGGGGTTCGCCGCGGTCGTCGAGCCCGTCCTCGTCGGGATCGCTCAAGGTGCCGTTGCGCTTCAGGAACCATGCGGCGATGAGCGGTGCCGTGATCGCGGAGATCAGCACGGCCGTGGCGACCTGCACGGTGGCGACGTCCACGTACTGCTCGAAGCGTGGATCGGCGGAGGCGATGATCGCCGGGGTGACGATCGAGTTCCCGGCGGTGGTGCCCGCGACGAAGCCGATGCCGGCGCGTTTCCCCCGGCGCAGCAGGAAGCGGTAGGCGAGGTAGGTGGTGCCGCCTGTGAAGGGGGTGACCAGCAGGCCCAGGACGATGCCAGTCATGCCGCCGGTGAGGATCGCGCTGATGTCGATGCCGGTGCCCAGGCCGAAGGCGAAGAAGGGGATCACGATGTTCGGGACCGGGCGCATGATCTCGGTCCAGCGGTGGTCGATGTTGCCTACGATGATGCCCAGGATCAGGGGGATGATCGCGGCGGCGAAGGCGTCCAGCGGGATCGAGCCGAGGCCGGCCGCGCCGATGAACAGCATGGTGAAGAAGGGGCCGTCGTTGACGGCGGAGGCGACATAGGCGCCACGGTCCGTCTTGGTGCCGTACTTGCCGGTGAAGGCGAGCCAGATGCCGCCGTTGGAGTTGTCGAAGGTCGCGAGCATCGCGAGGATCGAGATGCCCAGTAGGCCGTCGAGGCCCACCGTGAAGCCGAGGCCGACGACGAGCAGACCCGGCACGAGGGTCTTGCCCAGGATGATCGCGCCGGTGGTGCCGGCGACGGGGCCGATGCTGCGCGGGGTGATCTGCATGCCGGTCGCGAAGATGACCAGCGCCATCATTGGCATGGGCGTGGCGAACAGGGCGGTCGTGAAGCTGCCGAGCTCGAGGAAGGCCGGCGCGGTGGTGCCGACGATGGCGCCCAGGATCAGCGGGATGACCATCGTCCCGCCCGGGATCCTGTCCATCAGGCCGTAGAGCGGTGAGCGCAGCTGCTTGAGGTCTGCGGGAGGGGCGTCGTTCATAGGAACTCCTTGTCGCGTCGTTACGAGAAGGGGAGTGCCTCGCGGGCGTCCGGGAGGTCGGGTGGTGAGTCGGACGCGCCGGGTTCAGGTACCGGCGACGTGGCGGTCCCGAGGACGCGGCTGGAGAGCCCTCGGGATTGGCCTATAGGATCTATGGTTCGCGATGGTCCGTCAAGCGTGCTCCGCCGGCCGCACGCCGGGGGGCGCCGGCGCGTCGAGGATCGCCTGGTAGACCACGTCGACGCTCGGCGAGGAGACGATCCGTCGGTCCCGGGTGGCCGCGACCTGTCGACCCTCGGCGAGGGAGCCGACTGGGATCACGACCATGCCGCTGGTGTCCGAGATGCTCGCGGCCAGGGCGTTCAGCACGCCGACGCCGAGCCCGGCGCGGGCCAGGCTGACCACCGACTGCGGCTGCTCGGACTGCCAGGCCAGCGGGATCTCCAGGCCCCACGCCTGCAGCGCGCTGCCCGTATCGGGATCCGCCGCCGCCCCGGGCTGGGCCACCGCGATGAGCGGGTGCGCGACCAGGGACTCGGGGTCCAGTCCCTCGCGGGGGATCGGGCCGGACGGGAGGATCGGGTGCCCGGGAGGGACGATCGCCACGAAGCGCTCGGTCCACAGGTGCACGCTCTGGAGATCGTCCGAGGGCGGATCCGCCGCGAGGGAATGGATCGCGATGTGGAAGCGTCCGGCGCCGATGCCGGAGACCAAATCCGGGGTGGTGTGCTCGGTCAGCTCGATCCGCAGCAGGGGATGCTCGGCGTGCACGGCCGCCAGCACGCCCGGCAGGAAACCAGCGCTCACGCTGGGGTGACAGCCGATGACGACCCGCCCGCGCAGGGTGCCTGTGTGCTGCTCGACGGCCTCGGCGCCGCGTTCGAGGGCCTCGAGCACGGCACGGGCATGCGGGAGGAAGGCGACCCCCAGCTCCGTGGGGCCGATGGGGCGATGGCTGCGATCCACGAGGGTGCCGCCGAGCGCGCGCTCGAGTGAGGCGACGTGCGTGCTCACCCGGGACTGGGCGCGATGCAGCGCCCGGGCCGCGGCGGAGAAGCTGCCGTGGTCGATCACGGCCACGAAGGTCTCCAGCCAGTCGGTCTGTTCGACGCGGGGCATGCATCCTCCTGGGGCGGGGCGGGGCGGGACGGAATGGGACGGACCGAACGAGACGGAGAAGGACAGTACGAGGTGCGGCGCGGAGCGGTGGGCCACTGTCCGGTGTGGTCACGATCCGGTGTCGGGAGAATCCGGCGATACCGCCATCTCCGCAGGTCACCGAGCTGCTGTGACACACCTTACCAATATCGTATATAGGATTTTCGGATCGCGGATCGCGCCCGGAGGCTTCACGACTCCCGGCGTTGGTAGCTTTCGGAGCACCTCGATGCTGAGGACCCGCCGCCACCGGCCACCCCGAGCACACAGCCGTGCAGGCGGCGCTCTCTCCTCGATGTGCACGGCATGTTCCCGCTGTGCCCTGCATCCTCCGACCCTCACGATGAAGTGGAGTCCGCCATGACACGCACCATCCCGTCTCCCAGCACCCCCGCCCGACCCGCTCCGCAGCACCCCGCCCGTCGTCCCGCCAGGCGGCTGCTGTCCGGAATCGCGGGCGCCGCGGCCCTCGCCCTCGTCGCCGCCGGCTGCTCCGGCGGGTCCGGCGACTCGGCCGGTGGGGCCGACGACAGCGCGGTCCAGGCCTGCAACGACATCAACGCCGACTACCCCAGCGGCCCGGTCGAGCTGATCGTCCCGTGGGCCGCCGGCGGCGGCACCGACGGCGTCGCCCGGCTCATCGGCGACCAGCTCTCCGGCCAGATGGGCGGCAACATCAACGTCGTCAACCGCACCGGTGGCTCCGGTGTCGTGGGCCACCAGGCCATCGTCGACGCGAAGCCCGACGGGCAGACGATCGGACTGGTCACCGTCGAGATCGGCATGATGCACCATCAGGGGCTCACCGACATCAGCGGCGAGGACCTCACCGCCATCTCCCAGATGAACGAGGACCCCGCCGGGATCACCGTCGCCGCCGACGCCGAGTGGGAGAGCGCCGAGGAGCTGCTCGCCTACATCAAGGAGCACCCGGGCGAGGTGACCTCCTCCGGCACCGGGCAGGGCGGCATCTGGCACCTCGCGCTGCTGGGCATGCTGATCGACAACGACCTCCCCCTGGATTCCGTGAACTTCGTGCCCTCGGAAGGCGCGGCTCCCGCCCTGCAGGAGATGGTCGCCGGCGGCATCGACATGACCACGAACTCGCTCGGCGAGTCCACCACCATGCTCGACTCCGATCGCGCCAAGGCGCTCGCCGTGATGGGCACGGAGCCCGATCCGAACTTCCCGGACGTCCCGACCCTGCAGGAGCAGACCGGATCGGACTACTCCATGTCGGTGTGGCGCGGCATCGCCGGTCCCAAGGACATGGACGCCACCGTCGTGGAGGAGCTCGAGTGCCACCTCGGCCTGATCGCCGAGTCCGACGAGTTCAACGACTTCATGGCCAAGTCCGGCCTCGGCGTGAAGTACCGCGGCGCCGAGGACTTCCAGACCCTCATGGCGGACGACGACGCCGCGAAGGGCAAGGTCATGGAGGAAGCAGGGCTCGCGAAGTGACCACGGCCGACACCACGAGCACGACGAGGGCGGGCCGCAGCAATCTCGTCATCGGCGTCGCCTCCGTCGCGGTCGGAGCCGTCGTGATCCCCTACGGCGCCTCCATGCCGTACATCCGGGAGGGGATCCCCGGGCCCGGTCTGTTCCCGATGATGATCGGTGGCCTGCTGATCCTGTTCGGTGTGCTGCTGGTCCTCACCAATGTGCTCGCTGCGCGCCGCGAGCGCCGGCATCGCGCCGAGCTCGCGGCGGTCGCCGCCGGCGCCGGTTCCGCCGAGGATGACCCCCTGTCACTGGCGTCGGCCTCGGTCCCGGATTCCGGCGGAGACGTCCCGGCTTCCGAGCTGGAGGCCGTCGCGGTGCTGGACACCGACATCGGCTCCGATGGGGCGCGGCGCTGGATCAACGGCGCTGTGCTCATGGGCGCGATCGTCTTCTACGTGCTGTTCGCCGAGATCCTCGGCTTCCCGCTCACGATGGCCATCCTGGTCAGCGCGATCGTGGGGTCCCTGCGGGCGAAGTGGTGGGTCGCGGTGACGACGGGCGTGCTCGCGTCCCTCGGCCTGTGGTCCATGTTCGAGCTGGCCCTCATGGTCCAGCTCCCCGACGGCATCATCCAGGGGTTCTGACATGATCGAGAACTTCGGAAGCGCCCTCGAGCTCGTCGCCGATCCCACGACGATCCTCGTGATGATCCTGGCCGCGCTGTTCGGCCTGGTCATCGGCTCCCTGCCGGGCATGACGGCCACGCTCGCCGCCGCCCTGCTGGTGCCCTTCACCTTCTTCCTGGACCCGGTCCCGGCGATCGCCGCGATCATCACCATGTCCGCGATGGCGATCTTCGCCGGGGACGTTCCCAGTGCGCTGCTGCGCATCCCCGGCACCCCGTCGTCGGCCGCCTACACGGAGGACGCCTTCGCGCTGACCCGCAACGGCAAGGGGGCCCTGGGCCTCGGCGTCTCGCTGGTCGCCTCGGTGTTCGGCGGCCTGTTCGGCTCCGTCATGCTGATCTTCGTCTCCCCGATCCTCGGGGAGTTCGCCCTGCGCTTCACGAGCTACGAGTACTTCTGGGTGGCCGTGCTCGGCCTCACCGCAGCGGTCATCGTCTCCAAGGGTGCCCAGCTCAAGGGCGGTATCGCGCTCATGGTGGGGCTGCTGGTCTCGACCGTCGGCCTGGACGTCACCCTCGGGTTCCCGCGCTTCACCTTCGGGGAGGATCAGCTGTACCGGGGCGTCGACTTCATCGCGGCGATGATCGGCCTGTTCGGCCTCTCCGAGGTGCTGCGCGCCGTCACCGCGAAGAAGGGCGAATCGATGCCGATCCCGCGGCTCGAGGGCGCGGGCACGCTCCGGCCGACGTTCCGGGCGATCTGGCGCAACAAGGGCCGCGTCGGCTCGGGCTCCATCATCGGCGGCATCGTCGGCGCCCTTCCGGGCGCGGGGGCCGACATCGCGGCCTGGATCGCCTACGCGTTCACCCGCTCCACCAGCCGCGTCCGACCGGGGAAGAACTCGGCGGACGACCAGCGGATCGAAGCCATCTCGGGCGCCTCCAGCGCGAACAACGCGGGCATCGCCTCGGCGTACGTCCCCACGCTCGCCTTCGGCATTCCCGGCGACACCATCACCGCGATCCTCATCGGCGTGCTGCTGGTCAAGGGCATCACCCCGGGACCGGACCTGTTCCTCTACCAGACGGACACCCTGTACGCGCTGTACATCATCTTCATCATCGCGAACCTGCTGCTCCTCCCGCTGGGCTTCCTGCTGATCAGGGCCTCCGGCTTCGTGCTGCGGATCCCGCGCTCGGTGCTGATGGGCCTGATCGTGTCGATCTCGATCTGCGGCGCCTTCGCCATCAACAACGGCTACCTCGAGGTGGGCCTGATGGTGATCTTCGGGGTGATCGGCTATCTCTTCGAGAAGGGCGGCATCCCGCTGGCCCCCGTCGTGCTCGGCATCGTGCTGGGACCGATCGTGGAGCGCACCTTCATGCAGTCGGTCATCAAGACGAACTGGGACCTCACCGAGTTCTTCACCCGCCCGATCAGCGCGATCCTCATCGTGCTGGTGATCCTCGCGATCGCGTCAGCGCCGATGATGGGCTGGCTGGGCCGGCGCGCCGAGCGGGCCACGGCCCTCAAGGCCGCGCAGGACCAGGCGGCGGGTGCCGACACCGATGGTCACGGTGGCACCGACGACGACGCCGACGTGACGGCCTGATCGCGCCTTCTGCGCAGCGACTCTGCTGTGCAGCGACAGCCACGGGTCGGGACCTTCCGTCTGACGACTCTTCTGCGGAGCAACTCTTCTGTGGAGCGACTCTTCTGTGGAGCGACAGGCGCAGGTCAGGAGTGACCGATGCGGAGGATCCGGGTTCGAGAGTGCACCACGTGTCGGTGAGAAGCCGCTCACCGACACGTGGTGCACTCTCGACGCTCAGCCGGCCTCGGGACGCGGCGCTCCGCTGAGCTGGTTCCCAGCAGGACAGGGCCCCGATACCGCCTCCCACGGCGGGATCGGGGCCCTCTGTCGATTGGTCCCTGTACCGACTCGTCCCTGTAGCGACTCGTCCCGTATTTACTGCGCGGGGCTCAGGAGCGGGTGCGCAGATTCGTCATGCCGCCGTCGATGGGGAGCAGCACGCCGGTGGTGGAGCGGTTGCGCGGGGAGGCGAGGTAGCAGTGCGCCTCGGCGACCTCCTCGGGCTCCACCAGGCGGCCGTGCGGCTGACGGGCGTTGAGGGCGGCGCGCTCGGCTTCGGGGTCGTCCGCCTTCTCGAGCAGACGCCCGATCCACGGGGTGTTCGCGGTGCCGGGCACCACGGCGTTCACCCGGATGCCCTCGGCGACCCAGTCGGCGGCCATGGCCAGGGTCATCGCCTGCACGGCGCCCTTGGAGGCGGAATAGAGCACGCGCTCGGGGAGGCCCAGCATCGAGGCGATCGAGGCGGTGTTGACCACCGCTGCGGCCTGGGACCTGCGCAGGTGGGGGAGGGCTGCGGTGGTCACGCGGGCCACGGAGACCACGTTGACGTCGAGCACGCGCGCCCACTCGGCGTCGTCGTTCGCGCCGACCTGGCCTTGCGCGCCGATGCCGGCGTTGTTGATGACGATGTCGATCCCGCCGAGCTCCGCGGCCGCCTGGTCCACCGCGGCCGTGACGGCGGCGGTGTCGGTGACGTCGACCTGGATCTGCAGGGCGCCCTCGGGAGCGCCCGACGGGTCGAGGTCCAGGGCCGCGGTGACCGCGCCGCGGGCCTGCAGTGCACGGATCGTCGCCGCGCCGATGCCGGCGCCGCCGCCGGTCACGATGGCCTTCAGGCCGGCGA
Source organism: Brachybacterium sp. AOP3-A1-3 (assembly GCF_052378285.1). Taxonomy (NCBI): domain Bacteria; kingdom Bacillati; phylum Actinomycetota; class Actinomycetes; order Micrococcales; family Dermabacteraceae; genus Brachybacterium; species Brachybacterium sp. AOP3-A1-3. The sequence continues at coordinate 38,161 of NZ_JBQSXM010000010.1, forward strand.
ATTCTGGTTCGGTCACAGCGGTCATGGTGAGCTCCTCGTCGAGTGGTCGTGCCTACAGGATATGGGGATCGGGGTGGGCTGGAATGGTCCGACCTGGGCTTTCGCGGCCCACGGGTCGCAGCTGCTCGCGATACGGATCGTCATGGTGCACCTGAGCGGTGTTCGCGCTGGTGGGAGGGGTGTCGCGCAGAGATTGTGGATATCGGATAGAGGGTTCCCGGAACGCGGATCACGAGGACGGGTCCTGCCGTCCGGAGCGCTGATAGCGTCCGAAGGGCGTGATCCGGAGCCTCGGCTCCCGATCCCCACCGGACACTAACATCCGATGTCTGCGTCCGGAATGGGTGCCCGTCGTGCACGAAGTCGTGCTCCGGGCCGCTGTCTCCGGGGTCTCCCCGGGGTCGTCGTCCTGTGTCGCGTCGGCATCGATTCCTGAGCATCGATTCCTGAGCGTCGAACCCCATCGCGGAGGAGCCCCCGTGCGAGCACTCGTCCTGACCGACTTCCATCGCCTCGACCTCGTCGAGACGGCACGCCCCGAGCCCGGCCCCGGCGAGGTGCTGCTGCGCCTGTGCGCCACCGGCATCTGCGGCTCCGACTTCCATGGCTTCACCGGCGACAACGGCCGCCGCGTCCCGGGGCAGGTGATGGGCCATGAATCCTCCGGCACGATCGCCGCGCTCGGCGAGGGAGTCGATGCCGCGGCCCTGCCCCTCGGCGCGCCGGCCACCTTCAACCCGGTGGTGGTCCCCCCGGAGCAGGCCGAGCAGTACCGCGGCCGCGAGCAGCACGCTCCGGGCAAGCACGTCATCGGCGTCGCCCAGGACATCCAGGCCTCTTTCGCCGACTACGTGGTGGTGCCCTCCCGCAACGTGCTGCTGCTGGACCCGGCGATGCCTCTCGAGCTCGGCGCCCTCATCGAACCGCTCGCCGTCGCCGTGCACGCCGTGCGGCTAGGCCGGCCCACTCCCGAGGAGAAAGTGCTGGTCATCGGTGGTGGACCGATCGGGCAGAGCGTCGTGATCGCCCTGCAGCGGGCCGGCGTGGAGAACGTCGCGCTGTCGGAGATGGACCCGCGACGCCGCGAGCTCGTCGCCTCGCTCGGTGCGCAGGTGCTGGACCCGTCGGCCGGATCCACCGCGGACCTCGTCGCCGAGGCGCTGGGCGGCCCGGCCGACCTCGCGATCGACGCCGTCGGCCTCAGCGCGACCATGACCGACGCGCTCTCCGCCACCACCCTCGGCGGCCGCGTGGTCCTGGTGGGCATGGGCTCTCCCCGCCTCGAGCTACCGGCCTTCGCGATCAGCACCGAGGAGCGCACCGTCGTGGGCTCCTTCACCTACTCGGCCCAGGACTTCGCCGACGCCACCGCCTGGATCGGCGAGCACGCCGTGGAGGTCGCGCCGCTGGTCAGCGCCGTGGTGCCGCCCGAGAAGGCCCAGGAGGCCTTCACCGCCCTCGCCGCCGGGAAGGGCCCGGCCGGGAAGATCCTGGTCCGCTTCGACGGACAGGAAATTTCCGATCGTTCAGCCCAGGATTCAACCCTGGATTCGTCGCAGGAGGAGACCACCGCATGAGCGCCCATCAGCGCACCATCGCCCACGTCCGCGCCTACACCGTCACCGGCGGCGGCGCCGACTATCACGACCAGGGCGCGGACCATTGGATCGACGACCACATCTCCACGCCCATGTCGATCTACCCCGAGTACGCCGACTCCCGCCAGTCCTTCGGACTGAACGTGCTGGGCACGCTGATGGTCGAGCTCGAGGCCGACGACGGCACGATCGGCTTCGCGGTCTCCACCGGCGGCGAGCTCGGGGCCTGGATCGTCGAGAAGCACCTCGCGCGCTTCCTCGAGGGCGCGGCGGTCACCGACATCGAGCGGATCTGGGACCAGATGTACCGCTCGACCCTGTTCTACGGGCGCCGCGGCATCGTGCTGAACACGATCAGCGCCGTCGACCTCGCCCTCTACGACCTGCTGGGACGCCTGCGCCAGGAGCCGGTGTACGCCCTGCTCGGCGGGCCGGTGCGGGACGAGCTGTCGATGTATGCCACGGGCGCGCGGCCCGATGTCGCGCAGCAGCTCGGCTTCCTCGGCGGCAAGATGCCGCTGCATCATGGTCCGGCCGACGGCGAGGAGGGGATGGAGAAGAACATCGCCCTGCTCGCGGAGATGCGGGACAAGGTCGGCGACGATTTCTGGCTCATGTACGACTGCTGGATGTCGCTCGACGTCGACTACGCGACGCGGCTCGCGCACCGGGCGCACGAGCACGGGCTGCGCTGGCTCGAGGAGGCGCTCATCCCCGACGACTACTGGGGCTACCAGCAGCTGCGCAAGAACGTCCCGAAGGGCATGCTCATCACGACCGGCGAGCACGAGGCCACCCGCTGGGGCTTCCGGCAGCTGCTCGAGATGGGCTGCGCGGACATCATCCAGCCCGACGTGGGCTGGTGCGGCGGCATCACCGAGCTGCTGAAGATCTCCGCGCTCGCCGACGCGCACGGCGCGATGGTGGTGCCCCATGGCTCCTCCGTGTACTCGTACCACTTCGTCATCACCCGCATGAACAGCCCGTTCAGTGAGTTCCTCATGATGCACCCGACCGCCGAGGAGATCGTCCCGATGTTCTCCCCGATGCTGCTCGGAGAACCGGTGCCGGAGAACGGGAAGATCCGGGTGCCGGACACCCCCGGCTTCGGCGTCGAGTTCAACCCCGAGATCCCGCGACAGCGCCCCCACACCCACTGACCCGCGCCGCACATCCCCAGACATAGGATGTATCGCCCTGTGGTCCGGTCGCGCGCAGTGATGCGGCGCCTGGCACAGTGGAGGCACGCGATATCCGGGCGACAGCGGCGAAGCCCACGCCCCACCCCTTCGAAGGAGAGATCCATGGAACTGCGACGACTCGGCCCCCTCGGCCAGGAGAAGCCCGCCCTCGTGCACGAGGGAGTGACCTACCGCCTCGACGACGTCACCGCCGACATCACCGGCGACTTCCTCGCGGCCGACGGCATCGTCCGCGTCGCCGCCGCACAGCAGGCCGGCGAGCTGCCGGTGTGGGAGGACGCGGAGTCCGAGCGCGTGGGCGCCCCGATCGCCCGCCCCGAGGCCGTCATCTGCATCGGCCAGAACTACGCGGCCCACGCCGCGGAGTCCGGCGCCGACGCACCGACGACCCCGATCGTCTTCTTCAAGCACCCCAACACCGTGGTGGGCCCGCACGACGGCGTCCCGATCCCGCCCGGCGCCACCAAGGTCGACTGGGAGGTCGAGCTGGGCGTGGTCATCGGGAAGCGCGCCTCCTACCTGAAGGACGAGCAGGAGGCCCTCGACGTCATCGCGGGCTACGTGACCAGCCATGACGTCTCCGAGCGCGACTACCAGATCGCGGAGTCCGGCGGCCAGTGGTCCAAGGGCAAGTGCGCCGAGAACTTCAACCCCGTGGGCCCCGCCCTGGTGCCCGCGGCCGAGGTCGAGCAGCAGGACCTGCGTCTGTGGTCGAGCGTGAACGGGGAGGCCCGCCAGGACTCCACCACCGCCGACATGGTCTTCACCGTGGCGCAGCTGGTGCACCATCTCTCGCAGTACATGGTGCTCTCACCCGGCGACCTCATCAACACCGGCACCCCGCAGGGCGTGGCCCTCTCCGGCCGCTTCCCGTACCTGAGCGACGGCGACGTGGTCGAGCTCGGCATCGAGGGCCTCGGGGACCAGCGCTCGGTGTTCGTCCAGCGCCGCTGACAAGGCGCCCGCGTCGGCGACCCCAATCCGGAGCCGACGCGGGCGTCCGAGCCGGCGCGATCCCGTGCACAGGGCGCCGGCACCTCGAGAACCGCCCCGACGGCCATCAGGCTGTCGGGGCGGTTCTCTGTGTCGCCGTGAGATCCGGCGCTCGTGCCCACGTCCGGGGCGGGAGGGTCAGCGGGCGGAGGAGAGGCCCTCGTCGATCCGGCGCACCGCCTTGGTGTTGCGCCAGGCGAGCAGCAGGGCGGGGATCGCGAAGATCAGCAGCGCCAGGGCGAAGGCCGGGTTCCAGGCCCAGGCCACCGTGGCCAGGCCGCCGACCAGCACCGCGATCAGCAGCATCACGCGACGGTTGCGCTCGTAGGCGTCGCGCATCTGCCCGAGCTCGGACTTGAGCGCCTCCTGCTCCGCCGAGGTGCGCACCTTCGGGCCGCGCGCGGCCTCCACGGCCGCCTTGCGCTCGGTGCGCGAGACGGTGACCAGCCGGACCGAGTAGGCGATCGCACCGATGAGCACGAGTGCGAACCCGATCCAGTTCTCCCGCGAGGCGAACAGCCACGAGAGCACGAGGCACGAGGCGATCGCGATCAGATAGATGGGGGTGCGCATGGTCCCGGATCCTCTCACGGCGGTCGGGGCGGGGCCTGCGGCGGGGGTGCTCAGGGTGCTCATCCCAGGAAGTCCTGGAAGAACTGGACGAGCGCGATGAGGCCGAAGACGAACAGCGCCAGCGAGCTGACGGCCACGAGGATCTGCGCCGCCTTGTGCATCCGGAACTGCGGCGGCAGCACCTTGTGCTCGGTCCACAGCTGGGCGAAGCCCCAGACACCCAGGGACAGCACACCGCCGAGGATGCCCGCGAAGGAGATCACCGTGGTGTAGCTGATGCCGCTGAACAGCAGCACCGTCGCGCCGAGGAAGGTGTACGCGGCCACGCCGATGCGCACCTTCTGCCAGTTCTTCGGATCCCGCAGGGCCTTGAAGCTCGGGGCGAAGCTCTCGCGGAAGGTGTACGGGTAGATCGTCGAGAACAGGGCCTGCAGCGAACCGAAGAACGCCGCCCAGATCGCGAGCTGGTAGAGGTACACCAGCACCGGGGAGATCACCGAGAAGAAGGCTGCCTGATCGGTGAGGATGTCGTCGTCGCCGGGAACCGTCTCCGCGGCCCCCGAGCCCAGCACCACATCGCCGAGGATGATGAAGGTGAGCGCCAGGATCGTCACCGAGACGAAGGAGGCGAGCACGTCGAGCTTCACGGCGCGCAGCCAGGCGCGGCCGTTCGCGACATTCTCCGGGTCCGTCGACAGGGGGATGCGGGCCTGGTCGGTGTCCAGGCGGCGCAGCTTCTCCTCGAGCTCGGCATGGTTGGGAACGCCCAGCAGGCCCCAGCTCTTCTCGCGCAGGGAGCCGACGTAGCCGATGTAGTCGTAGGTGCCGCCGCCGAGGGCGCCGAGGTAGGCGATGATCTCCAGCGGGATCGGGCGGGAGGCGACATCGGGGAAGCCGTCGCGCACCCAGGCCGGATAGTCGCTGGGCACGCTCGGGATCAGACCCTTGAATGCTTCGGCCCACGGCGGATTCGAGACGAACACGGCCACGAACGCGAAGACGATCATGAGGCCGACCACGACGGTCTGGAAGTTCTCGACGATCTTGAAGCTGCGCAGGAACACCGTGGCGAAGCCGACGACGCCCCAGAACATGCCCCAGACCATCGGATCGATGTCGGTGTGGAACGTCCAGTTCGACCACTGGCCGAGACCCTTGAAGTAGGCCACCGCCCAGGACGGGAAGCAGACCACGGCGAGCACGCCGAGCAGCAGCGCCAGCCAGTTCTTGGGGCCGGGGATGATCTGCGCCCAGCGCTGGAAGGGGTGCTCACCGGTGAGCACGATGTAGCGGCCGCCGGAGTAGACGATCGCGGCCTTCATGATCGCGCAGAGCACGAAGGTCCAGATGATCACCGTCCCGAACACGGCACCGCCGCGTGAGGCGGAGAAGATCTCGCCGTTGCCGATGGTCACGGAGGCGAGGATCATGCCGGGCCCGGTGAACGCGATGAGGTTCCCGAAGCTCCACTTCTTGAGCCGAGGGTCGGCGTCGGGGAACCGGAGCTCCTCGAGGCCCAGCTGCTCGGGCTGTCCTGTGGTCATGTCTTTGGTGCTCCTTGGGCGAGGCGGGGGAGGGGATGCTCGCGGAGGCGGGCGGGGATGGCGCGGAGGTCTCGAGTCCCGCGGGGCCGTCTCGAGGTCGTTCTCGGACGGAGGGCGGTGCGCCCCTCGCGGTACTCTGGGGGAGCTCACGGTGAGACCTCACTCACGTTGTCGCTGACGGTAGGTCGGTGGCGACCCTCCTGTCAACCAGTTCCTACAGGATCGTCGATTCGAGGTGAACCGACGGTCCGCGCCGCCGACGGTCAGGGCCGCAGTCCACGCGATGCGCAGGAGATTTGCCAGGTGCGGCGGATCGGTGCAGGTGCCGGGCTACTCGGTGGTCATCGGCGGGAGAGCGGTCGGTGTCGGAGCTGGATCGGGTCCGGAGCGGACCCGTGGTCACCCTGGGAGATGCACCCGTGGGTGGGGGCGTCGATCTAGCAGGAATCCAATAGGATCGCTATGCTCGGGGTATCGCGCAGCGCTCGGGCGGCCACCGCTCCCTGCGCGCAGGCATCATGGCGTCGGCCCCCCGATCGGCGCCCCTCGACGAAGGAGTCCTCCGCATGACCATCTCCACCGTGACCATCGTCGGCGCCGGCTACATGGGTGGCGGCATCGCCCAGGTCCTCGCCATGGCCGGCTTCGACGTGACCATCGCCGACGTGAGCGTCGACAACGCCAACGCCTCCCTCGAGCGCCTCCAGAAGGAAGCGCGCGACTTCGAGGAGCAGGGCCTCTACGCCCCCGGCAGCGCCGACCTCGTGGCGAAGAACATCTCCGCGGGCAAGACCATCGAAGAGGCCGTCGCCGACGTCGACTTCATCGAGGAGGCCGTCTTCGAGCGGATCGACGTCAAGCGCGACGTGCTCGGGAAGATCTCGCAGCACGCCCGCCCCGACGCGATCATCGGCACCAACACCTCGACGATCCCGGTCAGCGAGCTCGAGAGCGCTGTGACGAACCCCGAGCGGTTCCTCACCGTCCACTTCTCCAATCCGGCTCCCTTCATCCCGGGCGTCGAGCTGGTCGCCGGCAAGGACACCACCCCCGAGGCGGTCGCCGCCGTCAAGGAGCTGCTGGAGAAGTCCGGCAACCAGGGCGCCCAGGTCGCCGACACCCCCGGCATGGTGCTCAACCGCCTCCAGTACGCGCTGCTGAAGGAGGCCACCGCGGTGGTCGAGGAGGGCGTGGCGACCGCCGAGGACGTCGACACCATCGTGCGCACCACCTTCGGCTTCCGCCTGGGCTTCTTCGGCCCGTTCGCGATCGCCGACCAGGCCGGGCTCGACATCTACGCGAACTGCTTCGTGACCTTCGAGAACGCCTTCGGCGACCGCCTCGCGACCCCGCAGATCCTCACCGACTCCGTCGCGGCGGATCGCAAGGGCGTCAAGAACGGCAAGGGCCTGCTCGGCGACTACGACGAGAGCACCTCCGCGGAGCTGATCGCCTACCGCAACAAGGCCTACGCGAAGATGTCGCAGCTCCTCGCCGAGCTCGGCCCGGCCCCGAAGGCCACGCCGACGGCGGAGTGACCCTCGGGGAGATCCCCGTCGGCCGGGACCTGCCCGCCGACGGAGCGTTCCCCCTCTCGATCTCCTCTTCACCCTCCTTCTCATCCGACGGGCACCGCCCGTCGGCCGGGCACTGTTGCCCGGGACCTGAGCCGAACGCTCGGGGCCCGGCACCGACCGGGCCCCGGGCGTTCCGACGTCGGGGCTCCTGCTCGGAGTGATTCCTCAACGTCTGGAGACCCACCCGTGGAAGAACTCGTCCTCGCGGATCGGCCGGTCTGGCTGCTCCTGACGATCGCCGTCGTCGCGATCGTCATCCTGCTCGTCCTCATCATCAAAGCCCGCCTGCACGCCTTCTTCTCGCTGCTGGTCGTCGCGGTCGCCACCGGCCTCGCCGCCGGCATCGGCGTCGGCGACGTGATCGAGGTGGTGATCGGCGGCTTCAGCACCACCGTCGGCACCGTCGCCCTGCTCGTCGGCTTCGGCGCCGTGCTGGGCAGGCTGATCGAGACCACCGGCGGCGCCCAGGTGCTGGCCGACAAGATGCTCGACACCTTCGGGGAGAAGCGCGCGCCGCTCGCCCTTGCCGTCGCCTCGCTGTTCTACGGGTTCCCGATCTTCCTGGACGCCGGCTTCATCGTGATGCTGCCGGTCATCTACACCGTGGCCCGCCGCCTGGGCGGCTCGTTCATGCTCTACGTGCTGCCCTCGATCGCGTCGTTCATGATGATGCACGCGCTGCTGCCCCCGCACCCCGGCCCCACGGCCGCGGCGACCGTGATGGAAGCCGACATCGGCCTCGTGGTGCTGGTGGGTCTGCTCATCGGCCTGCCCACCTGGTACTTCGGCGGCTACCTGGTGGCCCGCGCGATCTCCAAGCGCTTCCCGAACACGCCCGTCCCGGCCCTGCTCGGCGAGCCCCGTACCGTGCCCGCCGACGAGCGCCCCGCCTTCGGCGCCATCGTGCTGGTGCTGCTGCTGCCGCTGGTCCTGATCTTCTTCAACACGGCCTTCTCCACCCTCGAGGCGCAGGGGACCGTGAGCGCCGACAATCTCGCCTTCGAGGTCTCGCGCCTCATCGGCGCGACGCCGGTCGCGCTCGCCCTCTCGGCGCTGCTGGCGATGCTGTTGCTCTACGTCATCCCGCGTCGTCGTCGCGGGCAGCAGGTGGGCGGGCTCCTCGAGGAGCTCGTGGACGACGCTCTCGCGCCGGTCTGCTCGATCATCCTGATCACCGGCGCGGGCGGCGCGTTCGGCGCCATCCTCACCGAGACCGGCATCGGCAAGGAGGTCGCCGACGGGCTCGACGCCCTGGGCCTGCCGCTCATCGTCGCCGCGTACCTGGTCACCATGGCCATGCGCATCGCCCAGGGCTCGGCCACCGTCGCCGCGACCACCGGCGCCTCGATCATGGCCCCGGCGATCATGGCCGGCGACTTCAACTCCATCGCCGTGGCCGCCATGGTCATCACCATCGGCGCCGCCTCGATCGGCTGGTCGCACGTGAATGACTCCGGCTTCTGGCTGATCGGCAAGTTCTGCGGCTTCGACACCGTGACCACCTTCAAGACCTGGTCCGTCGTGGGCACCACCATCTCCCTGGTCGGCTTCGCCCTGTCGGCGGTGGTGTTCGTCATCGCCGCCTGACCCGCGGGCGGCGGCCGCGCCGGCCGCCGCCCGCCTGGCCTGCTCTCCCGCACCGCCCGCCCCGGAAAGGACCTCCACCATGGCCGACTCCCGTCGCCTGCTCGTCCTCGATGACGACCCCACCGGCTCGCAGTGCGTCGCCGGGATCGACGTCGCCTTCGACCTCGACCCCGCGATCCCCACCGAGGTGCTCGCCGAGCCCGGGTCCACCTGCTTCGTGCTGACCAACACCCGGGCGCTCGATGAGGCCGACGCCGTCTCCCTGACCCGTCGCCTCCTCGCCGGGGTGCTCGCGGATCCCGTCACCCGGGAGGGCCTGCACGTCGTCTCCCGCTCCGACTCGACGCTGCGCGGGCACGTCATCGCCGAACCCGCGGCGATCGCGGACGAGCTCGCCGCCCATGACCTCGCGGTCGACGCGATCCTGCTGGTCCCGGCGATGCTCGAGGCCGGCCGGTACACCGAGGGCGATGTGCACTACGCCGTCGTCGACGGGGAGCCGCGCCGCGTGGAGGACACCGACTTCGCCCGCGACGCCACCTTCGGCTACACCCACTCCGACCTGCGGGAGTTCCTCGAGGAGCGCTCCGGGGGAGCGGTCCGCGCGGCCGACGTGCTCAGCATCGGCCTCGACGACATCCGCACCGGAGGCGTCGATCGCGTCCACGAGATCCTCGCCGCCGCGCGGGACCGCCGCTGGGTCGTCGTCAACGCGACGGAGTACTCCGACATGGAGATCGTCGCCGAGGCCGTCGCACGGCTCGAGGCGGAGGGCCGCACCCTCATCAGCCGCTGCGGACCGTCCTTCGTGCGCCCGCTGGCCGGGCAGAGCGGCGCCGAGGTGGTGGGCGCGGACTCCATCACGATCCCCGAGGGGCGGCTGGACCACGGGCTGGTCGTCGTCGGCTCGCACGTGGGCCTGACCACCACCCAGCTGCGCGCCGTCCAGGAGCGCGGCACCCTGGTCGAGGTCGAGCTCCAGGTGCCGTCCCTGCTCGATGGCCGCCGCGAACAGTACCTCGACGAGGTCGTCGAGAGGCTGCGGGAGGCCCTGCTGGAGGACGACTGCGTGCTCTACACCAGCCGTGACCTGGTGCGTACCGATGATCCCGCCGAGTCGCTCGCGATCGCGCGCAGCGTGTCCGACGCCGTGGTCGAGGTGGTGCGGCGCGTGCGGTCGGTGAAGCCGGCGTGGGTGGTCGCGAAGGGCGGCATCACCTCCCACGAGGTCGCCGCGAACGGGCTCGGGATCCGTCGGGCCCGGGTCGAGGGTCAGTTCTGGCCCGGCCAGGTCTCGCTGTTCTCCGCGCAGGAGGCTCCGGAGGAGGTCATGGGCGCGCCGTACGTGGTGTTCCCCGGCAACGTGGGCGGCGAGCAGGCGCTGGCCGACGTGGTGGACCGCCTCACCGCCGCCGTCGCCGCCGTCGCGCCTGTCGCCGCCGTCGCGCCCGCACCGGACGCGGCACGCGCCACGGCCACGATCGGATGGATCGGCCTCGGCGCGATGGGGGCGCCGATGGTCCGCACCGCCGGCGCCGCGGGGTTCGCCGTGCGCGCCTTCGACCTGAGCCCCGACGCCCGTGAGGCGGTGGCCGATGCCGCGACCCCTGTGAGCAGCGCGCTCGAGGCGGCGACCGGCGCGGACATCGTCGTGGTCATGGTCGCGACCCCGGCCCAGCTCGAGTCGGTGCTGTTCGGCGACGGCACCAGCAACGCCCCTGGCACTGGCGGCATCGTCTCCGCGCTCACCGCTGACACCACGCTGCTGATCATGTCCACCGTCGGCCCCGCCGCGATCGAGGAGACCGTCACCGCGCTCGACGGCATCACGACGCATGTGGTCGACGCGCCCGTCTCCGGGGGCGTGGCCCGCGCCGGGACCGGTGACCTGCTGATCATGGTCGGCGGCGCAGAGCCCGATGTCGCCGCTGTGCGCCCGCTGCTGGACGCGCTCGCCGCGAACGCCCCCGTCGTCGGCCCGCGCCCCGGGGACGGCCAGCGCTTCAAGGTCGTCAACCAGCTGCTGTGCGGGGTGCACATCGCCGCCGCCGGCGAGGCGCTCGCGCTCGCCGACTCCATGGGACTGGACCTGGCGCAGGTCCACGAGGTGCTGAACACCGGCGCCGCCGCCTCGTTCATGTTCGGCGACCGGGGCGGACGGATGGTCGAGGGAGCGCACGATGGCGCAGCGTTCGACGAGGTCCGCTCGGCGCTCAGCATCTTCGTCAAGGACATGGGCCTGGTGAGCGAGGCGGCCCGCGAGGTGGGCCAGGAGGTGCCGCTCGCGGCGTCGGCCGAGGCGATCTACCAGTGCGGCAGCGAGCTGGGCCACGACCGCAAGGACGACTCGATCGTGTTCGACGTGCTGCGCGGCGAGAAGGGCTGACCGGGTCGACTGTGATTCCCTGGGACTCCGACGAGCGAGGAGGAGTGCGATGGCGCAGGACGACGAGCAGCGGGCCCGCGACGTGACCGGGAGACGCAGAACTCCGGTGTGGAGCCGGGGCGGCATCCTGGCCGTATGGATGATCCTGGGCGGGGTCCTCGGTGCCGTCATCGGCCAGCTCCTCGGGCAGGTGCTGCCCGGCGACTTCGGGTACGCCATGGCGATCGGGCTCGGGGCGGGCATCGTGCTGGGTGCTGCCGTCGGCTCGCGGCGGGCGGATGCGAACGATCGGCAGATCGCACGCCGGGCGGAGGAGAGAGCCGGTTCCGACGACGCCTGAGCAGCGCACCGGGAGGATCCGGCGGCGCTGAGGCCGACGGGCGCGTGAGCCGCGCAGTGGGTGCGCCGGGCGGCGAAGGTATCGAATTGTGACGAGGTCGTGAGCTCCGCGACCCACGGTGGTGCAATACTTTCCAACGCTGAACTTTGCACAACCGAAAGCGTCCGTGATGACCACCAGTGATGCTCTTCCAGTCGAGGCCGCCGCTTCGACGGACGAGAGACCCTCCCGCGCCCCCGTGTGGCGCTCCTTCCTGCGCCCGGTGCCCGCGACCGCCGCAGTCGTCGTGGTCATCAGCCTGCTGTCCGCGGTCTTCGCGAGCCAGCTGAGCGCCCTGTCCGGGAACGACCCGTTCACCTATCACGCGGACGCCCTGGGGCCGGACACCTCACCGACCGGTTTCTTCGGCGGCGTCAGCGCAGAGCACTGGTTCGGGGTGGAGCCCGGCACCGGGCGCGACCTGTTCTCCCTGGTCATCCACGGTGCGCGGGTGTCGCTGCTGGTGGGCATCGCCTCCACCGTGCTGGCCACCGTCATCGGGGTGGTGCTCGGCATCGTGGCCGGGGCCGTCGGCGGGGTCGTCGAGAAGCTGGTGGACTTCGCCACAGACGTCACGCTCGGCTTCCCCTTCCTCATCTTCGCCATCGCGCTCAGCGCCCTGTTCCCGCTCGAGGCTCCGCGCGCGCTTCTGCTCACCCTGGTCATCGGCATGTTCGGCTGGCCCGGCATCGCCCGGGTGGTCGCCGCGGAGACCCGCGTGATCGTGCAGCAGCCCTATGTCGTCGCCTCCCGGGTGATGGGTGCCCGCTTCGGCCACCTCTTCCGCCACCAGGTGCTGCCCAACGTCGCCTCGACCGTGATCGTCTACTCGTGCATCTCCCTACCGGGCCGGATCAGCGCCGAGGCCACGCTGTCGTTCCTCGGCGTGGGCGTGCTGCCGCCCACCCCGTCATGGGGCCGCTCGATCGGCGACGCGATCAGCTGGCTGCTCGTGGACCCGGCCTTCCTGCTGTTCCCCGCCGCCGCGCTGTTCGTGGTGACGTTCTCCTTCAACATCCTCGGCGACACCCTGCGTGACGCTCTCGACCCCCGGGGAGTGCGCTGATGGCTCTGTCCCTGCAGCGCGTCGCGCGCAGCCTCGGCGTGCTCCTCGTCGTCGTCGGCCTGACCTTCGCGATCTTCTACGTCGCCCCCATCGACCCCGCACTACGGATGTGCGGGAAGCCCTGCTCGCCCGAGGACCTCGAGGCGGCCCGCGGCTTCATGGGCTTCGACAAGCCCTGGTGGGTGCAGCTGGGCACCTTCCTGGTCGCGATCGTCACCGGGCGCACCTTCGGCTCGGCCGACGTGATCGTCGAGTGCGCGGCCCCCTGCCTCGGGTACTCCTTCCAGCTCCACCAGCCGGTCACGGCCCTGATCGCGGACCGTTTCCCGGTGTCCCTGTCGATCGCCCTCGGCGCCGTGGCCCTGCAGGCCGTGTTCGGCATCGCCGCCGGGGCGCTCGCCGCACGGCGCCAGGGCGGGATCCTGGACCGGGTGGTGACGGGCGTGTCCGTGATCGCCGCGTCGGCCCCCGCCTTCGTGGTGGGTCTGCTCGCCGTGGTGGTGTTCGCGCTGCGCCTGGACCTGCTGCCCAGCGGCGGCTACGAGCCCTTCACCGAGGGACCGCTGGAATGGGCGCGGCACCTGGTGCTGCCCTGGGCCACGCTCGCGTTCCTCAACGGCGCCATCTACGCCCGGCTCGTGCGGTCCTCGATGATCGAGCAGCTGGGCCTGGACTACGTGCGCACCGCGCGGGCCAGCGGCCTGTCCGAACGACGGATCGACCGGTACGCCCTGCGCAACCTCGCACTGCCGCTGACGACGCTCATCGCGCTCGACATCGGGGCGCTGCTGGGCGGCACCGTGATCACCGAACGGATCTTCGGCCAGCCCGGCCTCGGCGCCCTGCTGCTGGATGCGACCTCCACCGCGGACCTGCCGGTCATCGTCGGCACCACGCTCGTGGGATCGCTGCTCATCGTGCTCGCGAACCTCAGCGCCGACCTTGCGCGGCCGCTGCTGGACCGTCGGCTCGCCCAGAGCGGCCGCTCGCGCCGCCCCTCCACCGCCACCACTCTGCCTGACCAGAACCCCCAGGAGACGACCCCATGACCACGCAGCCCTCGCAGACCCCGCAGCCCTCGAAGAACTCGCTGTCCACGTCGCGATTCTCCCGACGCGGCATCCTCGCCGCCACCCCGCTCGTGCTCGGCGTCGGCACGCTCGCGGCCTGCTCGAACGGCGGCTCCGGCGGCTCCTCCGATGGTGGCGGCGGGGGGAAGACCGGTGGCACGCTCACCATCTTCTCCACCGGTGAGGAGATGAGCTTCGACCCCGCGACCAGCCAGAACCTCGCGATCACCACGCTGGGCTTGACCGCGCGCCGTCTCACCGCCTGGAAGACCACGGCCGGGGCCCCCACCGAGCTGATCCCCGATCTCGCGACCGACGTCGGCACCGCTTCCGACGACGGCCAGACCTGGACGTTCACGCTCCAGGACGGGCTGCTGTTCGAGGACGGCACCCCGATCACCGCGGCGACCGTGAAGTACGGCCTCGAGCGCTCCTTCGCGGCCGAGCTCACCGGCGGGCTGACCTATCACAAGGTGCTGCTCGAGGGCGGCGAGGACTACGCGGGTCCGTTCTCCGGCAAGCACCTCGACTCGATCGAGACGCCCGACGATCTCACCCTCGTCTTCCACCTCAACCGCCCCTACGGCGACTTCGGCTGGATCGCCTCGACCCCCGCGTTCGCCCCGGTCCCCGAGGACTCCGGCGAGCCCGAGACGTACGCGACGAAGCCCGTCGCCAGCGGTCCCTACCGCCTGAAGTCCTACGCGCCGGGCAGCAACGCGGTGCTGGTGCGCAACGAGAAGTGGGATTTGGACACCGACGCGGCCCGCCTCGGCGGCCCCGACTCGATCGAGTTCACCCTCTCCCAGGATGCGAGCGTCGTCGCGCAGTCGATCATCGCGGACCGCTCGGACTCCCAGGACGCCTTCCTGTCGAGCTTCGTGCCCACCGCGCAGCTGGTCCAGGCGCAGAACGACCCGAAGGTCGGGGACCGCCTGGTCACCTCCGGCCCGGGAGCGCTGGAGTACCTGGCGCTGAACACCGAGTCCGACGCGCTGAAGGACGTGAAGGTCCGCCAGGCGATCCAGTACGCCGTGGACAAGGAGGCCTACCGCACCGCCAAGGGCGGCGAGATCTCCGGCGACTACGCGACCACGCTGATCACCCCCGGCATCGCGGGCCGCGAGGAGTACTCGCTGTACTCCGACGAACCCACCGGCGACGTCGACAAGGCCAACGCGCTGCTCCAAGAGGCCGGGGCGAGCGACCTGACGCTCCGCCTGGTCATCACCGACGACCAGACCGGCGCCGCCGAGTCCATCCAGCAGGGCCTCCAGCGCGCCGGGATCACCGTGACGATCCAGCCGCTGGACGAGAACGCCTACACCTCCGAGGTCACCGCGGGCGACGGCACCGGCTACGACCTGGTGCTCAGCTCCTGGCAGCCCGACGTCCCCTCGCCCAACGCGAACCTGACCCCGCTGTTCGACTCCAGCCAGATCGGCGACGGCAACTACAACCTGGCGCGCTACGCCAACCCGGATGTCGACGCCGCGATCCTCGAGGCGTCCTCCACGGTCGACGCCGACGAGGCGCACGCGAAGTGGGCCGCGGTGGACAAGCAGATCCTCGAGGAGTCCCCGGTGGTGCCGCTGATCTACTCGAAGAACTCCTTCATCCACGGCTCCGGCGTGCAGAACTTCGTGATCGGCGAGTTCCCGGCCTACCCGAACTACCTCACGGTCACGCTGGGCTGATGAGCACTGCCGACGAGCTCCTCGCCCTCCGCGACCTGCAGGTGCGCATCGCGGGCCGCTCCATCGTGACCGGCCTGGACCTCACCGTGCGCGCGGGGCGGATCACCGCGCTGGTGGGCGAATCAGGGTCCGGGAAGAGCATGACGGCCCTGTCCACGATCGGGCTCCAGCCGCGCGGCGCCGAGGTGCGCGGCAGCGCCCGGCTGGACGGTGCGGAGCTCGTCGGCCGCTCGCCCTCGGAGATGCGACGGATCCGGTCCGGGCAGATCGGGATGATCTTCCAGGAGCCGGGGCAGTCGCTCTCGCCGGTGATGAAGGTGTCCACGGGCTTCCGGCACGTCCTCGCCGTCCGCGAGGGCATCCGCTCCCGGGCGCGCGCAGAATCACGGATGCAGGAGCTGCTGTCCTCCGTCGGTCTGCCCGATCCCGATCGCTCCGCCGCCTCCTACCCGCACGAGCTCTCCGGCGGCGAGCTGCAGCGCGTGGTCATCGCGCTCGCGCTCAGCGGCGACCCGTCCCTGCTCATCGCCGACGAGCCCACCACCGCGCTCGACGTCACCGTGCAGCGCGGGATCCTCGACCTGCTGGTGAGGATCGTGGCGGAGCGGCAGATCGGGGTCCTGCTCATCACCCACGACATGGGTGTGGTGGGCGAGATCGCCGACGAGGTCGTGGTCCTCAAGGACGGCGACGTGGTCGAGACGGGGTCTGTGCGTCAGGTGCTCTCCGCGCCCGAGGCCCCGTACACGCAGGCCCTGCTGTCCGCCGTTCCGCGGCTCGCCGAGAGCCTCGAGCGGGCCGACGGGGCGCGGGGTGGCGCCGCACGGGGCCGGCGGGCCGCCCGGACGGACGATGGAGAGCGGGCCGACGAGGCCCCTGCCTCTGCCGCTGCTGGACCCACGGAGCACCCCGTCGTCCGCGTCGAGGGGCTGAGCGTGGAGTACCACCGGCGCGGCGGCTCGCACCGAGCGCTCGACGACGTCGGCATGGAGATCCGCCGCGGGGAGATCCACGGCCTGGTCGGGGAGTCCGGTTCCGGGAAGTCCACCTGGGGGAAGGCCCTGGCCGGCCTGGTCCCCGCGCAGGCGCGCACCCTCGAGATCGAGGGCGTGGACCCGCGCACGCTCGGCGCCGCGCAGCGTCGGGCGGCGTACGCGCGGGTGGGGCTCGTGTTCCAGGACCCGGCCTCCTCGCTGAACCCGCGCCGCACCGTGGGCTGGAGCATCGGGGAGCCGTTGCAACTGGCCGGCGGCATCTCCCGCACCGACATCGCCCGGCGTGTGAAGCGGGCACTGGAGATCGTGCACCTGCCTGCCTCCTACGTCAGCAGGCTTCCGCATGAGCTCTCGGGCGGTCAGCGCCAGCGGGTCTCGATCGCCCGTGCCCTGATCCTCGAGCCGGCGCTGCTGATCGCCGACGAGCCCACCAGCGCCCTGGACGTCACCATCCAGGCGCACGTCATCGACGTGCTGCGCGACGCGATCGCTGAGACCCGCTTCGCCTGCGTGTTCATCAGTCACGACCTGGCCGTGGTCGGCTCGCTCGCGGACCAGGTGACGGTGCTGCGCGCCGGTCGCGCCGTGGAGCAGGGCACCGCGCGCGACGTGCTCGGGGACCCGCAGCACGAGTACACGCGGGCGCTGCTCGCGAGCGTCCCGGATCCGGAGCGGCGGCTCCGCGAGGGCGGCGGCGAGGCGGCGTAGCCTGGTCCACTCTCGACAGCTACCCAGCGGTTATGTGCACGTCCGTTCCATCCATGGAAGCAGTGCGCACATAACTGGGCGGTCATGGGGCGGCGGGCGCTGGGGGAGGGTGCCCGGGGGAGGGTGCGCTGGGGCCTCGCGGTCTCGCTCAACAGCGGGCCACCTCCGCATCAGCGGGCCACCTCCGCATCAGCGGGGCAAAGAAGGGGGAATCGAAGGTGCAATCCGCCTATTTTGCCCCGCTGGCCGTGACGAGACCGTCGGGGTCGGGGTCGGGGTCGGGGTCGGGGCCGGTGACGGTGCCGTGTGGCCGGGACTGAGGTGTTGTGCTGACTGGGTGGCCGGGGACTTGTCGGGCTCAGACCCGGGGCACGGATTCCCAGGCCCGGGAGGCCGCGGAGCGCACTACGGCCTCGCACGCCTCGGCGGCGGCGAGACCGTCGGCCGCGTTCGGGGCCAGGTGCGTGCCGTGGGCGACGTCGGAGAGGAACTCCGCCGCCTCGATCGTCTTGAGGTCGTCGAAACTCATGGGGATGCCCGGGCCCGGCTGGAAACGGGCGTAGTCGCCGTGGTCGGGGCCGGCGAAGACCGTTGTGTAGCCGTGCTCGCCGCCGCCGCCGCTGGTGCCGTCGGTGCCGTTGACCGGGTCGATCATCACCTCGAACTCGTTCATCCGGGTGAAGGACCAGCGGGCCGAGCCCTCGGTGCCGAACAGCTCCAGGGCGTAGTCGCTGCGGTGCCCGCGGGCCACGCGCGAGGATTCGAGCGTCGCGTGGGCGCCGCCGGAGAGCCGGGAGAGGGCCGCGACCCAGTCCTCGTTCTGCACGGGGCCGCGCTCCTCGCCCACCTCGATGCCGCCGTGTCCCACCCCGGCGGAGGTGGGGATCGGACGCTCGGGGATGAAGATGTCCGAGGTCGCGGTGACCTCCTCGATGTGCTGACCGGTCACGTACTCCACGAGGTCCGCGCCGTGCGAGAGGAGATCCCCGATCACTCCGCTGCCGGCTTTCTCCCGGTCGTAGCGCCAGGTCAGGGCACCATCGGGGGAGGAGGCGTAGTCGGCGATGAGCCAGCATCGAATGTTGGTGATCCGGCCCAAACGGCCATCCGCGACGAGGGAGCGCAGGTGCTGCACGGCCGGGGCGTGGCGGTAGTTGAAGCCCACCGCGGTGGCCACGCCGGCGGCGGCCGCGGCGTCGTGGATCTCGCGGGACTGCGCGGCGGAGACACCCATCGGCTTCTCGATCCAGAACGGCTTGCCGGCCGCAGCGGCCTTCACGGCGAAGTCGCGGTGCAGGAAGTTCGGGGAGCAGATCGAGACGGCGTCGACCTCAGGATCGGCGAGCACCTCGTCGATGCTCGCCACCGCCTTCTCGAACCCGAACTGCTCGGTGGCGGCGAGCTGGTTCGCCTCGAGCGGGTCCGCCGCGACCACCAGGCGGGGCCGCAGCCCGAGCTCGGGGAAGCGGGACGGGATCCGCTGGTACGAGGTGGAATGGAGGCGCCCCATCCAGCCGAGGCTGATCACGCCGATACCGATGTCCTGCATGGTCTACTCCTGAGGTCGTGTGGTGGTGCGGGCACGCGGAGCCCGGTCGGCCCGGTGCATTGGGCGCGCCCCGTCCGCCCGGTGGAGCGGGCGCCCACCGGTCCGTCCGGTGGGGCGGGTACGCGTGGCCCGCCGGCCCGCCGGCCCGCCGGCCCGTCGGCCCGTCGGCCCGTCGTCAGTCGCCGTCGAACTCCGCGAGCAGCCGCTCGCGCATCCGCACGTTGATCGCGTCGGCCTCCTCCTCCCAGCCGAACACGCACACGGACATCGGTCCGTCATACGCGCGCTCGCGCAGGTAGGTGAAGGCCGCGTCCCAGTCGATCTCGCCGTTGCCGATCTCGTTGTGCTGGTGGATACGGGCATCGACGCCGGGCGGGTTCATGATGTAGCGGTTGCCCACGTTGGCGGTGTGGTCGAAGACGTCCGCGATGTGCAGGTGCTTCAGGCGGTCCCCGGCGTACTCCATCATCTCGCGCGGATCCCGGTTCCCGCGGCCCACGTGATAGGCGTGCGGGAAGCAGAACTCGTAGTTCAGCCAGTCGCGATCCACGCCGCGGATGATCTGCACGGCCTGGTCGTTCTCCTCGACGAAGTCGTAGGGGTGCGCCTCGATCGTGCACTCCAGGCCGTACTTCTCGAAGACGGGGACCAGCTCCTCGATGGACTTGTAGAACTGGTGCTCGCTCTGGAGCGCCCGGTTCGGGTCGCCGGAGAACTCGGTGGCGATCAGCGGTACCTCGAGGGCGTCGGCGATCTCCAGCAGACGCTTCCAGTTGCGCACCTGAGCCTGGCGTTCCTGCTCATCCGGCGAGGCCCAGTCGAAGACGGGGTTGAAGGACCAGATCTTCACGCCGGTGTCCGCCATCGCCCGCTTCACCTCAGCGATCTGATGACGATCCACCTTGGGGTAGTGGTGCCACTGGTGGAAGTCCGCGCGCGGGGACAGCTCGAGGTAGTTGAAGCCCAGCTCACGGGCCTTGTGCAGCTCCTGGGCGACGGAGAGGTGCGGGTGGTACATGGACGGGTCCAGCAGGATCTTCACCATCGGGTCGCTCCCCTTCTCACTTCACGCCGAGGCCGCACTCGGCCAGGAACTCACGCGTCGCGATCGCATTGGGCAGCGGCAGACCCGGCTCGCAGGGGTAGAGGTCCTGCTCGCAGATCACGTACAGCTCCTTGTCCATCGTGGCGAGCTTCGCGACCAGGTCCTTCATGTTCGGCAGACCCTTCGGCGGGCACACCGAGGCGCCCTTCGCGACGGCCTCCCCGAAGGGCCAGTCCTTCTCGTGCGCCTCGCGGGTGAGATCCGGATCGAACGCCTTGATGTGCACGTAGCCGATGCGCTCGGGGTACTCGTCGATCATCGCGATCGGGTCGCCGCCGCCGTAGACGATGTGGCCCGTGTCCAGGCAGAACGAGACCAGCTCCGGATCCGTCGCTTCGAAGACCCGCGCGATCTCCTCGGGCGTCTCGATGTGGCTGTCCCCGTGGGGGTGCAGCACCATCGTCAGCCCGTAGTCCTCCTTCATGATCCGGCCCAGCTCGTTGGCGTTGGTGACATACCGCTTCCACGCGTCGCCGGTCAGCTGCCGGTCGTCGGTGAACTCCCAGGTCTTCTCGTCGCGGTACATCGGCGGCAGGTGCACCATGTACTCCGCGCCCACGGCCGCATGGGTCTCGGCGATCGCGCGGAAGGTGCGCTCGGTCTCCGCCCAGGCCTCCTCCTTGTGCAGGATGCCCCAGCCGGTGCCGGCCACCACGCGGAAGCCGTGCTCGTCCATCGCAGACTGCAGCTGCTTCGCGTCCTGTGGGAAGTAGCCCCAGGGGCCGGTCTCCATGACGGAGAACCCGGCCTGAGCCATCTCGCCGAGCGCGGTGCGCCACGGGATCTGCTTCTCGTCCTGCGGGAACCACACGCCCCACTGGTCGGGGCACACGCCGATGGTGAGCTTGTCGAACGGGGGCTCGGGATTGCGGGAACGGTCGATGCGCGGGGCGTCGGGTGAGGTCACGGCGCAGCTCCTTCGGTGGGTTGCGGTGTGTGGTGTGGGTGTTGCTGCTGGGTCGAGCAGGTGCAGGGCCGGTTGGCCCGCCTTGCCAGCCCGTCCAGCCTGGCCCGGCTGGTCAGTCGTGGGTCGGGAAGCTCATCGAGGCCTCGACGGTCTCGTTCTGCGAGGGCCAGCGGGTGGTGACGGCCTTCTGCTTCGTGTAGAAGCTGAGGCCCTCGGGGCCGTGGGCGTGGTGCTCGCCGAACAGGGAGTCCTTCCAGCCGCCGAAGGAGTAGTAGCCCACGGGGGTGGGGATCGGCACGTTGATGCCGATCATGCCCACCTCGACCTCCTCCTGGTAGCGGCGCGCATAGTGGCCGGAGTCGGTGAAGATCGCGGTGCCGTTGCCGAACGGCGAGGAGTTCACCAGCTCGAGGGCCTCGTCGAAGTTGTCCACGTGCATGACCACGAGCAGCGGCCCGAACACCTCGTCGGTGTAGGTGGCGTGGCTGCGGTCCAGATCGGTGATGATCGTCGGCCCCACGAAGTTGCCGTTCTCGAAGCCCTCGACCACGAGGCCGCGGCCGTCGACGACGATCGTGCCGCCGGCCTGCTCGGCCTCGTCGGTCATGCGGATCACCCGGTCGCGGGCGTCCGGCGTGATGACGGGCGGCATGTCGGTGGTCTCGGCGTCGCCGGGGCCCACGACGAGCTTCTCCGCCTCGGCCTTGATGGCCGCGACGAACTCGTCGTGGATGTCGCCGACGGTGACGGCGACCGGCACGGCCATGCAGCGCTCGCCGGCGGAGCCGAAGGCACCGGAGGCGACCTGCGAGGCGGCGAACTCGATGTTCGCGTCGGGCATCACCACAGCGTGGTTGTTCGCGCCGCCGAGGGCCTGGACGCGCTTGCCGGCCGCGGAGGCGGTGGCGTGGACGTGCTTCGCGATCGGGGTGGAGCCCACGAAGGAGACGGCGGAGATGCCGTCGTGCGTGCACAGCGCGTCGACGGTCTCCTTGCCGCCGTGGACCACCTGGAAGACGCCGTCGGGCAGGCCGGCCTCCTGGTAGAGGCGGGCCACGATGTTCGAGGCCGACGGGTCCCGCTCGGAGGGCTTGAGGATGAAGGCGTTGCCGGTGGCCAGGGCGACCGGGTGCATCCAGAAGGGCACCATGGCCGGGAAGTTGAACGGGGTGATGCCGGCGACGACGCCGAGCGGCTGGCGCATGGTGTGCGCGTCGACGCCGGTGGAGACGTTCTCCGAGAAGCCGCCCTTGAGATCCTGGGTGATCGAGGTGGCGAACTCGAGGGTCTCCAGGCCGCGGGCGATCTCGCCCTTCGCGTCGCCGACGGTCTTGCCGTGCTCCTGGGAGATGACGACGGCGATCTCGTCGGTCGCGGCGATGAGCAGCTCGCGCATCCGGTAGAAGATCTGGGTGCGCTTGGCCAGCGACACCTTCGCCCACTCGCGCTGCGCGGCGGCGGCGACCTCGACGGCCCGGTCGACGGTGGCGGCGTCGCCGAGGTGGAGGGTGCGGATCTGCTCACCGGTGGCGGGGTTCAGGATCGGCTGGGTGGAGCCGGTGCCGGCTTCTTCGCGGCCGTTGATCCAGTGCTGGACGTTCTGTCCCATGGTGTTCTCCTTGCGGGTCGGGCGGTGAGGGGTGGTCTGTGGTGGGGCTGGGGCGTATACCGGGGCCAGGGCCAGGGCCAGGGCCAGGGCCAGCGTCGGGGCCGGGGCCGGGGCTGCGGCCGGGGCCGGGGCCGGGGCCGGTAGCGGGTGAGGGAGGAGCTGTCGTATCCAGTGGCGCAGGGTGTGCAGCAAGCGCCTATATGACGCTTCCTGCACACCATCCGCCAGTCGACGCGATGTGGCTGGGCCGGGCCGGGCTGTGGCTGGCTTGACCGTGGCTGGCTGGCTGGCTGGCTGGCTGTGGCTGTGGCTGTGGCTGTGGCTGTGGCTGTGGCTGTGGCCGTGGCCGGGCTGAGTTGGGTTGGACTGTGGCCTGGCCTGGCGCGACCCGGCGCCGGGGTCAGAGGTAGTGGCGCTGCGGAGCCTTCTCGGCCTCGTAGGCGACCGAGGCCTGCTGGGTGGACTCCAGGCGCGAGACCTGCGAGACGGGCACGTCCCACCAGCTGTTGCCGGGTGGGTTCGGTCCGTACAGGTTGGTGTTCACCACGATCGCGGTGGCTTCGGCGGAGGCCTCGGCGCGGCGGTAGGCGTCGCGGAACGCCGCGGTGTCGGAGACCTCCTGCACCTCGAGGCCGTAGGAGCGGATGTTCGCCGGGATGTCGAAGGGCAGCTTCTCGCCGTCCAGCATCCCGGTGGCCTCGTTGCGCATGCGGTACTTGGTGCCGAAGCGCTGGGAGCCGTGCGACTCCGACAGGGAGCCGATCGAGGACCAGCCGTGGTTCTGCAAGATCACCAGGATGACCTTCACCCGCTCGGCGACGATCGTGGCGATCTCCTGCGGGGCCATCTGGAAGGTTCCGTCGCCGATGATCGCGACGACCTCGCTGGTGGGGCTCGCCATCTTCGCGCCGAGCGAGGCCGGCAGCTCGTAGCCCATGCAGGAGTAGCCGTACTCCAGGTGGTACTGGATGGGGGAGCGGGCCTTCCACAGCGCCTGCAGGTCGCCGGGCATGGAGCCGGCGGCGTTGATGACGATGTCCTCATCGCCCATCATGTCGTTCAGGGCGCCGAAGATCTCCGTCTGCGCGGGGAGGTCCTGGTCATGGGGCTGGAAACAGGGCTCGATGAGCTCCTCCCACTGCGCCCACAGCTGCCGGGCGTGCTCGCCGTGCTCGGCCGGGGCGGTGAAGCCCTGAAGCGCCTCGCGCAGGGCGTCGAGCCCGGCCCGGGCGTCGGCCACGACCATGGTCGCGGAGTGCTTCGCGGCATCGAAGGCCTTCACGTTGAGGTTCACGAACTGTGCCTCGGGGTTGCGGAAGGCGGTGTGCGAGGCGGTGGTGAAGTCGGTGTAGCGGGTGCCCACGCCGATGATCACGTCGGCCTCCGCGGCGAGCTCGTTGGCGGCGTTGTTGCCGGTCGAGCCCACGCCGCCGATCGCCAGGGGGTGGTCCGCGCTGAGCGCGCCCTTGCCCGCCTGGGTGTCGAGCACCGGGATCCCGGTGGCGTCGGCGAAGGCCGCGAGCGCCTCGCTCGCCTCGGAGTAGATGGCGCCGCCGCCGGCGATGAGCACGGGCCGACGGGCCGCGCGGATCACGTCGACCGCGCGCTTCAGGGCGGCGGGCTCGGGCACCGGCCGGGCCACGTGCCAGGTGCGCTCGCGGAAGAACTCCGGCGGCCAGTCGAAGGCCTCGGCCTGCACGTCCTGCGGCAGGGAGAGGGTTACGGCGCCGGTCTCGGCGGGATCGGTGAGCACGCGCATGGCCTGCAGCGCTGCGGGGATCAGCTGCTCGGGCCGCGAGATGCGGTCGAAGTAGCGCGAGACGGGCCGGAAGGCATCGTTGACGGAGACGTCCCCGGCGGTCTCGTCCTCGAGCTGCTGGAGCACGGGGTCGACGGTGCGGGTGGCGAAGATGTCGCTGGGCAGCAGCAGCACCGGGATGCGGTCCACGGTGGCCAGGGCCGCGCCGGTGATCATGTTCGTGGAGCCGGGGCCGATGGAGGCGGCGCAGGCGAAGGCCTGGAGGCGGTTCGTGGTGCGGGCGTAGGCGACGGCGGTGTGCACCATGTTCTGCTCGTTGCGTGCCTGGTAGTACGGCATCGGGTTCTCCCCGTCGGCCGGATCCGTGGCGTTCTGGAGCAGGGCCTGGCCCACGCCGGCCACGTTGCCGTGGCCGAAGATCCCGAAGGTGCCGGGGATCAGCCGGTCGCGCACGCCGTCGCGCTCGGCGAACTGGGCGGCGAGGAACCGGACGAGGGCTTGGGCGACGGTGAGCCGGACGGTGCCGGCGGGGGTCGACGAGGGGACGCTCATGCTGCCTCCGTGATGCGGACTCCGTCGCAAGGGCGGGCCCTGGGTGACACCATCTGTCGCTGGGACTCGACGGTGAGTTCAGATGTGACCAGCATGCCGAGCCGCCCCCGCACTTGTCAAGAGTTTGTCAGGACAAGATGTCCAGCGCATCATGCCTGCTGGGCGGCCCGCCAGCGAACCCTGCAGAGGCCCTGGGGTTCCGTCGCCGGTGACCGCTGTGCTAGCTTGCCTCCAAGTCAGTGACGAATACTCACTTCGACCGGACATGAGATGCCTCGAGGGCGGCTCCCGTATGACATGGACGTCCTTGCGAGAGTGCTCGTGCCCGGCTCCCCGACTCCCTGCCGGTCCCTGACCGGCCCCCGGTGAGACCCGTGGATCCCTGCGATCCCCGACGTCCCGCACCGGACTCAGGTTCCAAGGAGGGAACATGAGCCAGTCGCACCATGCGGAACGGACTCGCATCGCCGAGCTCGTCCGCACCACTCCCGCCGCTGGGCCCAAACGGTCCATCGGCCTCCTGGCGGTCGTCGCCTGCCTCGGCGCCTTCCTCTTCGGCTACGACACCGGGGTCATCTCCGGCGCCCTGCCCTATATGTACATGCCCAAGGAGGCCGGCGGCCTCGCCCTGACCTCCCTCGAGGAAGGGCTCGTCGGCGGCTTCCTGCTCGGCGGCTGCGCCGTGGGTGCGATCATCGGCGGTCGGCTCTCGGACCGCTACGGGCGCCGGCACAACATCATGCTTCTCGCCATCGTGTTCTTCGTCGGCGCGGTGGCCTGCGCGCTCTCGCCGAGCCTCTGGATCCTCTACCCGGCGCGGTTCGTGCTCGGCCTCGCCGTGGGCGGCGCCTCGACCACCGTGCCCGTCTACCTCTCGGAGACGGCACCCAAGGAGCAGCGCGGCATGCTGGTCGCCGTCGACCAGCTGATGATCGTCACCGGTCAGCTGGTGGCCTTCGCGATGAACGCCATGATCGCCGCGCTCCAGGGCGGCCCCGAGGCCGTCGTGGCGGACGATCCCTCGGGCACCTTCGCGGCCGGAGAGTCCGCCTCGTGGAGCCTGCTCGCCGGGATCGGTGGGCTCACCGTCTCGGACGGCAACGGCCACGCGTGGCGCTGGATGCTCATACTCTGCTCGATCCCCGCGATCGCCCTGTGGCTGGGCATCCGCATGATGCCCGAATCGGCCCGCTGGCACGTGGGTCGCGGCGAGCTCGCCGAGGCGATCGCGAACCTCAAGCGGGTGCGCGTCGAGGGCACGCACGACGTGGCCGTCGAGGTCGCCGAGATGGAGGCCAACCGCCGCGCCGAGGAGAAGCGGGACAAGCTCACCCTGCGCGACGGGCTGCGGGTTCCCTGGCTGCGCTCGATCATCATCTTCGGCGGCATCTTCGCGATCCTCCAGCAGCTCACGGGCGTGAACACGATGATGTATTACGCCCCGAAGGTGCTGATGGCCGCCGGGTTCGACGCCCAGGCCTCCATCATCCTCAACGTCTTCACGGGGCTCGCCTCGGTGATCGGCGCAGCCGCGGGCCTGCTCGCGCTGCGCCGATTCGGCCGACGCCAGGTGCTCCTGGTGGGCCAGACCATCCTCACCCTGTCGCTGATCGCGATGACCGCGATCTTCCTGCTCGGCATCAATCCGTACCTCACGGCCGACGGGTCGGTCTCGCCGGACATCCCGCCGTTCGTGCCCTACCTCGTGGTGCTCGTGATCGTGCTGTTCATGCTCGGCATGCAGTCCGGCCCCGGCCCGGTCATGTGGGTGATGCTCTCGGAGATCTTCCCCAATGCGATCCGCGGCGCGGCCAGCGGCTTCGTGGTGATGATCCTGTGGATCGCGAACCTCGCGGTCACCGTGACCTTCCCCGTGATGATGGATGGCATCGGCCCGGTCGCCACCTACGCGATCTTCGCGGCGATCAACATCTTCGCGGTGACCTGGTACTTCCTGCGCATCCCCGAGACGAAGAAGTTCACCCTCGAGCGCATCGAGTGGGAGTTCCGCGAGGCCGGCGGCGTGATCCGCCTGCGCTGACCGCGGCCGGCCACCTCTTTCATCTCCCGTGGGCTGCGGCCCGGACAAGGAACAGATCATGCCTCTCGTACGCATCACCCAGCAGGACGTCCGCACTCCTGAGCAGTCGCGCCGGATGGCGGACATCATCCAGGACGTCATGCTCGAGCTGTTCGCCGCGCCGTCCCGGGACCGCTACCAGATCGTGGAGACCCTGCCCGTCGGCTCGATCATCGCCGAGGACACGGGCCTGGGCATCGAGCGCAGCGACGGGGTGGTCATCATCCATGTCACCCAGCAGGGACGCAGCACCGAGCAGAAGCAGGCGGTCTACGCCGCGCTCTCCGAACGGCTCGCCGCCGCGGAGCTCGTGCGACCGGAGGATCTCATCGTCTCGGTGGTGCACAACGACCGCGAGGACTGGTCCTTCGGGCACGGAAGGGCGCAGTTCCTCACCGGGGAGCTCTGAGGGCACGGGCCGACGGGCGAGCCGACAGGCGGGCCGACGGGCGAGCCGACAGGCTGGCCGAACATGTTCACCCATTTGTCTGGACATGAGCCTGCAGGCATGGCACGATATATCCATCGAGCGGTACGACCTGGCAGATAGCCCCTGGTCACCGCCCAGATTTCAACGCAGAGAGGCTCTGAGATCATGGCAGCACCCGACCTTGACATCATCACCTTTGGTCGCAGCGGTGTCGACATCTACCCCCTGGAGATCGCCAAGGGGCTCGAGGACATCAACAGCTTCGGCAAGTTCCTCGGCGGCAGCCCCACGAACGTCGCCGTCGCGGCGGCGCGGCTCGGGCACACCCCGGCCGTGATCACCGGCGTGGGCAACGATCCCTTCGGCCGCTACGTGGTCAAGGAGATGGAGCGCCTGGGCGTCTCCGGCCAGTTCGTCGTGCGCAACGACGAGCTGAACACTCCGATCACGCTGTGCGAGATCTTCCCGCCGGATGACTTCCCGCTGCACTTCTACCGCCAGCCCAGCGCCCCGGACCTGCAGGTCGCGCCCGAGCACCTCGACCTCGACGCCATCCGCGAGGTCCCGCTGTTCTGGTTCTCCGGCACCGGGCTGTCGGAAGAGCCCAGCCGCTCGGCCCACTTCGCGGCCCTCGAGGCCCGCGGCCGCACCGCGCACACCGTCTTCGACCTCGACTACCGCCCGATGTTCTGGTCCTCCCCGGAGGAGGCCCGCGAGCTGTACCTCGAGGCGCTGAAGCACACCACGGTCGCCGTCGGCAACAAGGAGGAGTGCGAGGTCGCCGTCGGCGAGACCGAGCCCGAGCGTGCGGCCGACGCCCTGCTCGAGCTGGGGGTGGAGATCGCGATCGTCAAGCAGGGCCCCAAGGGCGTGCTCGGCAAGACCCGCGACAACCGCGTGGAGGTCGCCCCGAACCTCATCGAGGTCATCAACGGCCTCGGCGCCGGGGACAGCTTCGGCGGCTCCCTGGCCCACGGCCTGCTGGCCGGTCAGGATCTCGAGACGATCCTGACCCGCTGCAATGCGGCCGGCGCGATCGTCACGAGCCGCCTGGAGTGCTCCACCGCGATGCCCACCGGTGAGGAGATCGACCTGCTGATCGCCGGCGGCGACCCGAACCACGGGCAGACGGTCGAGCAGATGCTCGGCGCGCTGCGCAACCGCGGCGTCGACACCCCGGCCACGGGGAAGACCACTGGCACGGAGGCGACCGCATGAGCAGCGCCGCCACCCAGACATCCACCCCGGCCAGCACGCCGGCCGGCACCCAGTTCGTGAGCACCTACGACGAGGTCACGCGAGTTCGCCTGGAGGATCCGTCCCGCATCGCGCGGCTCGCGGCCACCCGTCGTCGGCGCACCGTCGCGGACACCGACGGCACCATGATGGTGATCGCCGCGGACCATCCCGCCCGAGGCGCCCTCGGCGTAGGCAGCCGCCCGCAGGCGATGGCCAGCCGGCGTGAGCTGCTGGATCGCATGCGCGAGGCGCTCGCCGTGCCCGGCGTGGACGGCGTGCTCGGCACGGCCGACATCCTCGAGGACCTGCTGCTGCTCGGCGCGCTCGAGGACAAGATCGTCTTCGCCTCGATGAACCGCGGCGGCCTGCAGGGCAGCTCGTGGGAGATCGAGGACCGCTTCACCGCCTACGACGCCGCGTCCATCAAGCAGTCCGGCTTCGACGGCGGCAAGATGCTCACCCGCATCGACTTGGACGACGACCGCACCTCGTTCATCCTCGAGGCCAGCGCGAACGCCGTCACCGATCTCGCCCGGCACGAGCTGATCGCCATGGTCGAGCCGTTCATGTCCAGCCGCCCCGGCGGCGGGAAGATCGTCAACGACCTCACCCCCGAGGGCGTCATCCAGTCCATCCACATCGCCCAGGGGCTCGGCGCCACCAGCGCCTACACCTGGCTGAAGCTGCCCGCGGTGGACGATATGGAGCGGGTCATGGACGCGACCACGCTGCCCACCCTGATCCTCGGCGGCGATCCCGCGAACGACGACCCGGACACGCTGCGCGCCACGTGGAAGCGGGCGCTGGACCGCCCCAACGTGCGCGGCCTCGTGGTGGGTCGCACCCTGCTCTACCCTGCCGACGACGACGTCACCGCCGCGGTGACCGCCTCCGTCGACATGCTCCGCTGAGACATTCTCCGCTGACTGGCCCCTTCGAAGGGAGACCACCGATGTCCTCGACCACCAGTACCCCCGGTGCACCCGGCACCTCCGATATGCACCTGCCCGCAGGCTCCACCGGCCGCGGCAACTACGAGACGATCATCGACCCCGGCGCCCGCGACGGCTGGGTCCACACCGGGCTGCGCGTGCTCGCGCTCGGCCCGGGGGAGAGCGAGATCTTCACCGCGAACAGCGTCGAGGCGATGATCGTGCCGCTCAACGGAGGGTGCGAGGTCTCCGTCGGCGGCGAGCAGTACACGCTGCGCGGCCGCACCGACGTCTTCGCCTCCGCGACCGACGTGCTCTACGTGCCCGTCGGCTCCCAGCCCACGATCTCCTCGGCCGACGGGGGCCGCTTCGCGGTGGCCACCGCGGTCGCGACCGGCGTCCACCCCGTCGCGCTGATCCGCGCCGAGGACGTCTCCGTGGAGATCCGCGGCGGCGGGAACATGACCCGCAAGGTGCGCAACTTCGGCACCGTCGGCGCCTTCGACGCGATGGACAGCCTCATCGCCTGCGAGGTCATCACCCCCGGTGGGAACTGGTCCAGCTACCCCGCGCACAAGCACGACGAGACGGTGGACGACGGCGAGCACGTGGAGTCCGAGCTCGAGGAGATCTACTACTACGAGATCCAGGACTCGCCCGACGGCGGCCCCGGCTTCGGCTTCCACCAGACCACCTCGAGCGGCGAGTCGACGCCGATCGACGTGCTGTCCGAGGTGCGCAGCGGCGACACCGTGCTGGTGCCCCATGGCTGGCACGGCCCCTGTGCCGCGGCCCCCGGGCACGACATGTACTACCTCAACGTCATGGCCGGACCGGACCCGGTGCGCGCCTGGAACATCACCGATCACCCCGAGCAGACCTGGGTGCGCGGCACCTGGGCCGACGCCGGTATCGACCCCCGACTCGAAGGAGAGACCCGATGAGCGACACCCCGACGACTGCAGCCTCGCGTGCTGCAACAGCGCAGACCAGCCTTCCGCAGGACGTGCGCGTCGGCATCATCGGCGTGGGCCGCATGGGCGCCGACCACGTCGAGCGCATCCGCGGCCGCATCAAGGGCGCCCGCGTGAGCGTGATCAGCGACTACGTGCGCGAGACCGCCGAGAAGGTCGCCGCGGAGACCCCCGGATCCCGCGTGGTCGACACCCCCGAGGAGGTCATCGCCGCGGACGACGTCGACGCGATCCTCATCGCGAGCCCCGGCGCCTTCCACCGCGACCAGACCCTCGCCGCGATCGCCGCCGGCAAGCCCGTGCTGTGCGAGAAGCCGCTGGCCATGAACCCGCAGGACGCCTACGACGTGGTGCGCGCCGAGGCCGAGTCGGGCGGGACGTACGTCTCGCTGGGCTTCATGCGCCGCTTCGATGCCGAGTACGCCGAGCTCAAGGACGCCCTGGACGCCGGTGAGCTGGGCACGCCCCTACTGCTGAACTGCAAGCACCGCAACGCGACCGTGCTGCCCGGCTTCAACGACACGATGATGGTCTACGACTCGGCCGTCCACGAGATCGACGCGATCTCCTACTTCCTCGAGGAGCCCGTGGTCTCGGTGCAGGCCGTCGTGCCTCGCACCACCGAGCTCGCCCCCGAGGGCCTGCACGATCCGCTGCTGTTCCTGTTCCGCACCGAATCCGGCGTGGTCGTCACCGACGAGCTGTGGGTCAGCACCAACGCCGGCTACGAGGTGCGCACCGAGCTCGTCGGCTCCAAGGGCGCCTCGACGATCGGCCAGGCCAGCGGTCGCGTCACCACCCAGCTCGAGGGCGGGCGCTGGGGCGGCGAGGTCCCGCTGGACTTCCGTCCGCGCTTCATCGCCGCCTACGACGCCGAGGTCCAGGCCTGGATCAACGCCGTGGCCGACGGCAGCAACGTCGCCCCGCGCTCCGCGACCGCCTGGGACGGGTACGTGGGCGCCGCGATCTGCGAGGCCACCGAGCGCTCGCTCACGGCCGACGGAGAGGTCGAGGTCAGCCTCGAGGCACGCCCGAGCTGACTGCCGGGGCGGCAGCTGAGCTGACCGTCCGGGCTGTGACTGGCCTTGACTGGCCGTGACTGGCCGAGCAACCGCTGTCCGCGCCGTATCCTGGCGCGGACGCAGGCGTCAATCGAGGAGAGTGCAGTGGAAGGATCCGAGCCGAACCGGGCTATGACGGTCGATCTGGTCGTGGACCGCGAGCTCTCGATGCCGCTGTACCTGCAGCTCGCCACCCAGATCGAGAAGGCCATCCAGGCCGGCGAGCTCCCTCCGGGCAGCCGCCTGGAGAACGAGCTCGATCTCGCCAGCCGCCTCGGACTGTCGCGGCCGACGGTGCGCCAGGGCATCCAGGAGCTCGTGGACAAGGGCATGCTGGTGCGCAAGCGCGGGGTGGGCACCCAGGTGGTGCAGGCGCCCGTGAACCGGCAGGTCGCGCTGACCTCGCTGTACGACGACCTCCGCAGCGCCGGGAAGGCCCCGCGCACCGAGGTCGTCGAGTACCGCATCGGTCGGCCGTCCCCGGAGGCCGTGGACCGCTTGCAGCTGCGCGCCGGCGAGCAGGTGCTCGAGCTGCTGCGCGTGCGCTACGCCGACGACGAGCCGCTCGCCGTCATGCGCAACACCCTGCCCGAGCGCATCGCCCCCAGCCGCGAGAGCCTCGCGAGCAACGGCCTGTACGCGTCCCTGCGCGAGGAGGGCGTGGTCTCCGTGCTCGCCCACGAGCGCATCGGCGCCACCGTGGCGGACGAGGAGCACGCTGAGCTGCTCGACGAGGAGGTCGGCGCGGCCCTGCTCACCATGGAGCGCAAGTCCTTCGCGAACGACGGCCGCGTCGTCGAGTTCGGGTACCACGTGTACCGCGCCTCGAGGTACTCCTTCGAGGTCACCCTCGTCGACTCCTGACCCTCGCCCCCTCCCGGCACCCGGGCTCCGCACCCCGGATCCGCTGCCGTTCCACGCGTCACGGGTCCACCGCAGAGTGGCTACTACGGAGTTATGTGCGGCTGGCTTCCGCTAATGGAAGCCAGCCGCACATAACTGCCTGGTAGGCGCGCGGGGTCAGCGGTCCTCGATCTCCAGGAGGTCGGCGGCGCTCTCGAGGTCGGTGTGCTCGGCGGGGTCCTGGTTCATGCGCTCGAGGTAGGGCTGGGCCCGGCCCACCTGCTGCTCGAGAGCGTTCACCGTGGTCAGGAAGTTCTGGTTGGCCTGGGTGCGGAAGGCGTCGATCCCGTCCATCGTGGTGAACAGGTTGTCGAACGCCTTCTTCAGGGTCTCGGGGGAGACGCCCGAGGTCGCGGCCTGCTCCTGGATCTTCTGGGAGTTGTCCGCGAGCATCTGCGAGGTGCGGTCGATGAGCGAGTCGGTGGTGCGGTTGACCGCGTCGATCTGGTCGAGCACCAGCTTCTGGTTCTCGAGCGCCTGGGCGGTGATCACCGCGGTGCGCAGGGCCGTGACGGTGGTGGTGCGAGCGCGCTCGACGCCCTGGGAGAGCTGGGTGTTGTTGTCCTCGATGAGGCCCATCGCGAGGTAGGCCTGCACGGTGACCGCGATCTGGGTGGCCATGTCCTGGCGGCGCTGGCGCACGGCGAACAGCACGTCGCGCTCGAGGGCGTCGGCCTCCGCGGTCTTCCCCTCGGCGCGGATCTGTGCGGCGCGGCGCACGGTGCGGTCATCGAGCAGGCTCAGCAGGGTCGACGCCTTCTGAAGGGCCTCGAGGTCCTCCCAGAGGGAGCGGCGCTCCACGGAGAGCTCGGCGTTGTCGCGCTGCAGCATCTCCTGCCCGCGGCTCAGGGCGGCGAGCACCTCGTCGAGCTGCTTCTGGTTGGACTCGAAGCCGCGGAAGTACCGCTTGGCGGAGTTCTTGCCGGGCAGGAACGACAGCGCCTTCGACGCGAAGGTCTCGTCCTTCGGGGCGAGGTCCTCCATGGTGGTGCGCAGCTGGGAGAGGGACTTCGAGACGTTCTCCTGGGAGCCGCCGCTGTCCTTGGCATCGCGCAGGGACTGCTCCATGAACCGCGAGGAGGTTCCGTTGGTGCGCTCGAAGGTGCGCCGGGCAACCGCACTGAGGGCGTCGACCTGCGCGGTGAACTCCTGGGAGTGGGGGTTCAGCGCGGAGATCTGGTCGACCCACTGGTCGGCGCGGTTCTCGAGATCCTGCTTCTGCTCGGCGGGGAGATCGGCCAGCATCGAGACGGCCTTGTCCTCGGTGAGCTCCTCGACGGGCTCGGCAGGGGTGATCTCCGGGCTGGGTGTGGGCGGTTGCAGCTTGTCGTCCATCGGGGCCTCCTCGGGCAGGTGGTGCGGGTCGGGTGGTCGGTGGGGGTCTGGTCAGACGTCGATGATCGGGTTCACGTGCTGGTCGGCGAAGCGGGTGCGGAGGAACTCGGCGTGCACCTCGAGGGAGCGGGACACCCCGGCGACGAGGTCGCTCTCGATCCGTTCGACGCCCTCGGAGAGCACGGTGAGCTGCTGGTCGACGTCATCCAGGTTCGCGAGCGCCTCGCGGCGCGCGGAGCCGGCGAAGGTGGCGAGGAACCCGGTGATGTCCTCGACGGTGTCGAGCAGCTCGGGGATGTAGCGCGTCGCGATCCCCTCCAGGAGCGTCACCTCGCCCTCGTAGGGCCGCTGCGCACGGAGGGTCTCTGAGGCGGCGAGGGCGTCGATCCGGCGGGTGAGGGCGTCGACGTGCTCAAGCACGAGCCCCACCTGCGGATCCGAGGAGGCGCGGCGCAGCTCGGTGGTCCGCGAGCGCATCACCGCGGTGCTGCGCTGGATCCCGGAGAGCATCCGCACGGTCTCCTCGGATTCGCCGGAGGATGCTGTGACCTGCAGGGTCTGCGGCGGGCGGAGAGCTCGGACGGCCGCCCCGCTGCCCCCGGCCGCGATCACCCCGGCGCCGACAGCGATCCCGAGCGCGGCGAGCGGGCCGACGATCGCGGTGCCCAGGCCCAGCACGAGGCAGGCGACGGCGACGAGACCGCCGGTGAGCAGGGGGACCCCGACGGGGAGGAACCCGGAGCGGGGGCGGCCGACGGCGCTGGACGCCGGGCTCTGCACGGTGCCCTCGAGCGGCTTCTCGACGGGTCCCCAGAGGCTGCGGCGCTCGGCGGTCGCCTTCCACGGCAGGTCCACGTCGCCGGGGTTCTCCGGGCGATCGGGCGCGACGGGGCCGGGGGACGTGGAGTCCCCGGTGGCCGGCTCAGGGGCCGGTGGATGGTTCCCGTCGTTCACGCGGATCCGCGATTCCCTCCGACTGCGGGGACGAGGTGCGATGCGGCAGGCAGCGGGTGGAGCGGGTCATGGGTCGATCCGTGCCGGAAGCCGTGTGCGCCTCGTCCGGGGCGTGCTCGAAGACTAGCGCGGGCGCCTGGACGGCTCCAGGGGCCGGCCTCCACGTCGGCTCCGAGGACGCGGTCCGGGCGAACCGACCCGTCGAACCTGCCTGTCGAATCGCCCCGGCTGACGAGCCCGGCGAACCGGCCTCTGCGAATCGCCTCCGGGTGTCTGAGCGCGGGGCTACGGTGGCCCCATTCCGGCACCGGCCGGGCCCCTCCGGAGAGGAATCGCCATGTCCGAGAGCACCGCAGCACCCGACGGTCCCGCAGAGACGGCACAGCAGGCTCAGCAGTCCCAGGGAGCCGACGGGGACGCGCCCCGCTTCACGCCCGGTCGTCCCGTCCACTTCGAGATCCATGCCGCCGACCCGCAGCGCGCCGTCGCCTTCTACGCGGAGGTGTTCGGCTGGACCAGCGAGGACTGGTCCGCCTTCGCCGGCTCGCCGTACTTCGGGCTCAGCACCGGGACCGGTGTCATGGGCATCGACGGGGCGATCCTCGGCCGTCCGACGGGGGAGAACCCCGAGGTGGGAGGCCCGGTGATGGGTGCCGTGATCACCATGGGCGTCGCGGACTACGACGCGACGGCGACGAGGATCCTCGAGGCCGGCGGCACCGAGGCGCTGCCCAAGTACGCGCTGCCCGGCATGGCCTGGCAGGGCTATTTCCGCGACACCGAGAACAACGTCTTCGGGATCCACCAGCCGGACCCCGAGGCGAAGTAGGGCGCCCGGCCCGGGCGTCACCCGGCGGGGCCGACGGTCCGGCCGGATCGCACGCCTGGACGGGCGGCGAGGCCGACCCGTCGGGCCGGCTCGATCATTCCCGCGTCGTACCGCCTCCGTGCCGGACGTCGGCGGCGGTCGGCGCGGGGATCTCGGCGTCGAAGGGGATCATCGGCCGCTGGATGCGCGAGTGGCCCAGGCGCACCAGGTCCTGGTCCACGCCGCCCGGGGTGAGGGCGAGCAGCCAGTCGGCGGCGGCATCGTACTGGTCCGGCTCGAGGTAGCCCATCTTCACGGTGACCACGTCGAAGCCGGTCATCGACAGCCCGAGGCGCTCGAACATCTCGTGGCGCGCCCACTGTGAGCGACGGCCGGTGACCACGACGGTCAGGCCGGTGGGAGTCTCCCCGTCGAGCACCCGCAGCGCCGCGGAGCGGCCCGTCGGCCCCGACTCATCCAGCGCCGCCACCTCGACCGTGAGGGGAACGGGCCCCGGGTC
This sequence comes from Brachybacterium sp. AOP3-A1-3, assembly GCF_052378285.1. Classification (NCBI taxonomy): domain Bacteria; kingdom Bacillati; phylum Actinomycetota; class Actinomycetes; order Micrococcales; family Dermabacteraceae; genus Brachybacterium; species Brachybacterium sp. AOP3-A1-3. Next base: position 74,253 of record NZ_JBQSXM010000010.1, read on the forward strand.
GCGGGTGTCGATCCGCGCACCGACCTGCACCTGGACCCGTCCGCCGACGCCCGCCTCCCAAGCGGCGTCGGTCGAGACCGGGTCGACGAGGGAGACCATCAGGGCGCTCACCGCGCCCGAACGGATCTCCTCGCGGGCGGCGAGCCGGGAGAGGCAGTACGTGGTGTCGTCGGCGCCGCCGGCCCCCGGGTTGTCGCCGGAATCGGAGATCCAGAACGGCCGGGCCTGCGAGGTGATCGCCTGGTCCAGGCACTCCTCGAAGGTGCCGGTGGGGGCGACGAACTCGAAGTCGTGGCGGGCCTGCCACACGGTCCCGGCGAGCTCGAGGGCGGCTGCCCGGACGGCGGCCTCGTCGTCCCCGAAGGCGACGATCGCGGCCTGGCAGCGGGGCTGGTCGGCCCAGGCGAAGCCGATCCAGTAGGAGATGTCGGTGATGCCCTCGCGCTGGGTGATCGCGGGGATGCCGCCGTAGATCGTCCGGGCCGGTTCGATGCGCGTGGAGGTCTTCTCGCCGGGCAGCAGGATCGGCACGTGCACGAGCGCCTTGTGGGGGAGCGCGCCGCCGTCCCGTACCCGGGCGGCGGTCTCCACGAGGTCGCGCAGCCCCCGCTCGCGGGTCTCCCACGCGTCGATGTGAGGAGCATGGCGGTAGCAGGTCAGCAGGTCACAGCCCTCGAAGAGGGTGTGGGAGACGTTCCCGTGCAGGTCCATCGCGGTGCCCACCACGACGTCCGGGCCGATCGCGCCGCGGATCGCGGTGAGGAGGTCGCCCTCGGCGTCCTCGAGGCCCTCCACGCTCATCGCCCCGTGGATGTCGAAGAAGAAGCCGTCCAGCGGGGCCTCGGCGTGGGCGGCGGCGAGGCCGTCGGCGATCTCCTGCTTCCAGCCCTCGTACACGTCGCGGGCGAGCTGGCCGCCCGGCAGGGCGCGCGCGTGCAGAACGCCCACGTACTCGGCGGCCTCCCGCAGTGCCCGCCCGGAGGCCGAGGGGCCACCGCCGATGCCGCTGGGTGCGGCGGGGCCCGGCGACGAGCCACGGTCCTCGGCGCCGCTGAAGAACGGGTACCGGTCCAGGACCGCCGCGGTGCCTCGGCGCACCTCGAAGTCGTCGGCGCCGGAGCGGTACGGGGTGAAGGTGGAGGACTCGATCGCGATCCCGGCGATCCCGATCCGGGGCCGGGGCGGGGTTCCGTCCGACGGCTGGGCGGCCTCGGCGGGGTGCGTGGACTGCGACGTCGCAGACATGGGATGCTCCAGGGGCTTGAGCGGTTGATACGGGGTGCGGACATCCTTCCACCCCGACCGCCCACCCCGCCATGAGCGCGCCGAGGCGCTCGAAGGAGCAGCGCGTTGATCAGCTTCGATGACCGCCATGGGCCCGCGGATGCGGCGCCGGCCACCGCCTACCCGGATCTCACCGTGCCGAGCTGGTACCGCGACGCGAAGCTCGGCGTGTTCGTGCACTGGGGCCTGTACTCCGTGCCCGCCTGGGCGGACGTCCTGGACCGCAGCGACGTCACCGCGCAGAACGCCTACGCCCGCCACCAGTACGCCGAGTGGTACGCGAACACCGTGCGCATCGACGGCAGCCCCACCCGGGAGCGGCACGAGAGGATCCACGGCGTCGGGCACTCCTACGAGGACTTCGCCGACGACTGGCACCCGGCCGACGACGCGGTCCCGAGGATCGTGGACCTGGCCCGACGCGCCGGCGCCCGGTACGTGGTGCCGACGACGAAACACCACGACGGGTTCTGCCTGTGGGATTCTGCGACCACGCCCTTCACCGCCGCCCGTCGCAGCCCGGGCCGTGACCTCATCGCCGAGTTCGCGAGCTCCGTGCGCGAGGCCGGGCTGCGCCTGGGCTTGTACTACTCGGGCGCGCACGACTGGCATGCGAGCGAGTTCCCGCCGCTGACCTCGAACGACGAGCTGTTCGCTTCGCGCCGCAACGACCCGGAGTTCGCGGGCTTCGCCGCCGCCCAGCTGCGCGAGCTGATCGAGCGCTTCTCCCCGGATCTGCTGTGGAACGACATCGACTGGCCCGACGCCGGCAAGGACGACGGGCCGGATTCCCTGCAGGAGCTGTTCCGCGCCCATCTCACCGCGACCCCGGACGGCCTGGTCAACGACCGCTGGGGTGTGCCCGTGCACGGCGTGCTCACCCGCGAGTACCAGGACATCGCCGAGGTGCAGGAGGAGGCCTTCGAATCCACCCGCGGCCTGGGGCTCTCCTTCGGCTACAACGCCGACGAATCCGCCGAGCACGCCCTGGACGGGGCCGCGCTGATCCGCCTGCTGGCCGACGTGGTCTCCAAGAACGGGAACCTGCTCATCAACGTCGGCCCCCGCGCCGACGGCAGCATCCCGGAGCTGCAGGCCCGCGCGCTCGAGGAGCTGGGGGAGTGGCTGGGCCGGCACGGAGAGGCGATCTATGCGACGAGGCCGTGGTTCCACGAGGCGGTGCGGGTGCCGCCCGAGGGTGTGCGCTTCACGCTCGGGGTCGACGCCGATCGGCGTGCCGTGCTGCACGCGCTGCTGCTGGACCCGGCGGCGGGGCCGGTGACCCTCGATGAGGACGTCTCCGCAGCGGTCCGGGAGATCGAGCGCGTGACAGGGGACAGTGGCCCGGTCACTCTGACTCCGGACCCGGGCGAGCAGATCGTCGCGGTGGTGACCCTGTCGCTCCGGTGACGAGCTGATCCGGGGCGCGGCTGTCGGGTCTTAGGCAGGTCTACCCGATGGCGCGGATCTGTCACAGAGCTACCGCTCTGACCCCTTCATGGCCGGGCATCCTACGGTCGCGCAGCGTCGTAATAGCCGTGCCCGACGACCGCGTGCCGTACTCCGCCAACAGGGTTATCTACGTCGCCCTCGAACCGCGGGATCACGTGGATGTGTGCATGAAAAACGGTCTGGCCTGCGGCCTGGCCCGCATTGAAGCCGACGTTGTAGCCGTCGGGGTTGAAGGCTGCGTCGAGCTCATCCTTCACCGTGGCAATGATGCGCAGAGCCGCTTCCCACTCTTCCCTCGTGGCATCGAACCAATTCGCGATCTCGCGCACGGGAATCACGAGGGAGTGACCCGGTGATACTGGGTTGGCATCGCGCACGGCGAAGCAGAGGGCGTCCCCGGTGATCCACTGTTCCGTGGGGATGGCTGAGAACGGTGACTCGCGCGTCGACATGGACCAATCAGACGTTATCGGGTGCTCTCGACAGGGGAGGCGCGCTCGACCGAGCAGGTCCGCGCCATAAACGGTCGGGCGCGACACAGAGAATGAGGGCCACTACAGCAATCCGCTCGGTATCCCCGCAGGGGTGGACCGCCGTTGCGCCGCGACTTCCTGATTAGATGAGGCGATGGATTCAGCTGTCGTATACCTTGCCCGGCACGGTCAAACCGAGTGGAACGTGCAGAAGCGGTGGCAAGGTCAGCTCGAATCCCCTCTCACTGGGCAGGGTCGGCAGGCGGCGACGGATCTTGCACAGTTCGCCGTTGAACGCGACGTAGACGCGGTGTTCTCCAGCCCGCTGCTGCGGGCCCGTAGCACTGCGGCCATCGCGGCCAATGCCCTCGGGGTGCGGCTACAGGTGCTCCCAGAACTCGCCGAACTGCACCACGGCGCGATGGCCGGGCTGACCGCCCCGGAAGCCGACAGCATGTTCCCCGGTGCCCGCGCCACGCGCGAGCACGACAAGTACCAGTGGCGATTCCCCGGCGGAGAGAACTACGCCGACGCAGACGAACGTGCAGCGCGCGCGATCTCGGAAGTGGAGCGCGAGGGCTGCAATCGCGCTTTGATCGTCTCGCACGAAATGATCGGACGCATGCTGCTGCGCCAGGCCGCCGGATGGGAACCGCGCGTAACGTTGGGACGTCGGCAACCCCATCATCGTGTCTATCGAGTCGTGCGCTCAACGGGCGAGGTCTCGGAGCTTTCAACTGATCCCTCAACACCGAACTAGGGTTGCGTGCCATAAACGGTCGATGACGAATCAGCGCCAAGACCCCTCCCAGTCGTAGAGCGGCGCGCTCGTCTCGTACTCCCGAAGCTCGGTAATGAGCCCGTCAGCGACCCGGGCAATCGTCGCACCCTCGAAGGTTCCGCGGCTGCCCCTAAATGTGCACTCGAAAGTCCACTGCGCTACTTCACGATCTCCGCTCACGAAGTGGTCCATGAGGACCCATCTGTGCACCGTGCCCCCAGCGCCGAACCAGGCCTGAGCCCACTGTCGAACTCGGGGACGACCTCGATAGACAGGCCCGTAACACTCGGTGACCACGCAGCCTTCTGACACGAGTGCAGCGATGGACTCAGGGTCCCCGTGGACCCACGCCGCCACATACTCCGTCAGTGCAGTCATGTCCTCACGGTATCGGCCAGGTCGCAGGGCTCGTCGCGAGCATGCAGCCCGGTGTCTCATAAACGGTCGGTTCTGAACCCGACGCTAGAGGAGGTTCCGGTCGTAGACATGCATAACGACGGGACTTCCGTCGTCCAGAGCCTCGGTGTCGATCTGGACTTCGCGGAGATGCTCGAAGCTCGCCTTCTCGGCAACACGTGACGAGGCAGCGTTTCGGGCGTCGCAACGGATCACTGCCCGAGTGCCGACTGCTCTATCGCGGATTGTCGCGCAGATCAGCTCGACTGCACGGGCAGCTATATCTCGCCCGCGAACCCACGGGGCGACCCCGTAGGCGATATTGACATCACCGGGCTCCAGGCCATCGGTGACATCCGGATCAAAGTCCACCGTGCCGACACAGTGGCCATCGAGCCAAATCCCGAAGACACGCTTGGGCTTGCCGAGCTCGGCGTCACGGCTGAGCTGGGCGATGAACTCCGTTGTCCCCTCGATCGTGCTCTTCTCTTCACTGAGCCATCTCACCGTCTGTTCATCTTCCGCGTCGACAACGGCTCGGGCGTCCTCGAGGCGGAGGGGCTCAATGGATATCTGCATGTCGGGACCGTACGCCCCCGTGCATCATCGTGCGAGCAGTTTTCCACCCTCGCGTTCCGTTGGGGTATATCGGGTTGACCAGCACCGATGTCAGCGGTTGGTGGGTCAGGTCGAACGTTCGCGAGCGTTAGGTCGAACAAACGCGAGGGCTGGGTCGACCGTTCGCGATACATGGGCCATTCCTGCGCGAGTCCGCTGCGGGGCCCCGTCACCCCTCGCCGAGCAGCTCTGCGATCTGCGGGTGACCGGCGATGTAGTCCCGAGCAGCTTCGCCCCCAGCTCCGGTGTGCGGACCAGCGGGTGCGTGGAGAAGCCCTGCCAGGCGGCCTCGCGGGACCCGGTCGTGGCCGCCTCGAGGATCTTCCGCTCGGCCGCTCGCAGGGTGCTCATCATGTCTAGCCGGCCCAGCTCGATCTGCGCGGCGGGCAGGGGGTGCACCCGTTCGCGGCCCACCTCGAGCACGCTGCTCGGCGGGGGCTCGGGACGATCCGCTCGCCCGACGGGGCGTCCTGCCGATCGGTGCTAATGAGGTGTGGCGTCACTACCAGCGCCGACACGATGAGCCCGTTTCCTAGCTGGCGTGGATGGCCTGGATCTTCTGCTCGAGCCAGCCGCGCGCGGAGGAGATGTCGGGCAGTACGGGAGTCTGCTCCTCGATCTCCGTCTCCTGTCGAGCTTCTGAGTAGGCGATCGTCCAGGAGTCCATCGAGCGGAGGGGCAGAGGCGGCCATTTCTGGGCGTGGCGCCACTCGAAGGTCTGCGTGCAGTACCGATGCAATGCCGGGAGGTCTGGCTTCGCGGCCCACAGCAGCTGCAGGTCCACCAGGTCGTGTGCCCGAACGTAGCTGGGATCGGTGACAGCGTGGATCTTCTGTGCGATCTGGTGCTCCAGGTCGATCAGCTCAACCGGCTGCAGCTCCCCGAAGCCGAACGCCTGTCCCATCTGGACGAGCTCGCGGTCCACCTCGCGGCGCGAATGTGCGCGGGGGCCGATCTCTGGATCGGAGACCTCGACGTCCAGCCCGCCCCAAAGCTTCCCGAGGAAGGAGAGTGAGACGCGATAGGGGTGTATCGCGTAGTGCGGACGGGCAAGTCCGGGATCGTGGATCCGCCCGCGCCGCAACGACGCGGTGAAGGCGATCCGGTCCGGGGCGTCCGGGTCACGGCGCAGAGCTCCGCGGGAGGCCGGCACAGTTCCCCAACCCGTGGCCAGTCTTGCGGTGAATGACTGTTCGAACTCTTCCCCCCGAGCTCTGGTGGTGACATCGAGATCTGCGGTGGCTCGGGTCCCGCTCTCTCCCATGCGCAGCTTTACCCCCATGCCGCCCTTGACGGCGACAGCCTCCGGGAGCATCTGCGAGACGATCAGGGTGCAGAGCATCTGTCGCGCGCGGGCGACTGGGATCTTCAGCTCGTGGGCGATGTCCTGGAGGCGAGCGTCGAGCTGGGAGATGTTCACAGGCGGCGGTGCGGGCCTCACGAGAGGGCTCCCGTCGAGGGCGTCTGAGCCACGTCCCGGTCATCGATGAGATCGCGGCGGAGGGCTTCTTCGACGAGTGCCGTCCAGCGTTCTGGAGGCATGCGGCCCTGGAGGTCGTCGAGTGCGCGTCGCACGGTGGTCGACGGGATTCCTTCGGTCAGCGTCAGATCGCCGTCGGGCACGTCGGAGCGGGTCTCGAGCTCCATCCATTCCGGCAACGTCCGACGCACTCGACGCCTGGTGCCCACTTTGATCCGATGCGGGTTGAACTGGCCGATACCGAGCAGGTCGAGCACTGCTTCGCGGTGCAGGAACGTCCCGTCACCTGCCAGTGCGACAGCGATCGCCGACTCCGTCGCCGCGTCGGTCGGAATGTCGTGGTGCACGTAGACGCCCTTCCCGTAGCGACGCAGGGCGCCGCGGGCCGCGAGCTTCCGCACCTCCACGGCGGGGACTCCTGCATCGTCAGCATCGGCGACCGTGACCACTCCGTGGTGTGCGGCAGCGATCTCCCACAGGTCTCTTCGGTATCCCATGAGCTCACCTCCGTGGCAAAACCGTACCAGTTTCGGTACGGTTTTGACATGCCCTGTGGGTGGACTGCGTTCAGCCTTCGCTGAAGAGTGCGGCGATCTGCGGGTGGCCGGCCTCGTAGCCCTCGAGCAGCTTGTTCCCCAGCTCCGGTGAGCTGACCAGCGGGTGCGTGGAGAAGCCCTGCCAGGCGGCCTCGCGGGACCCGGTCGTCGCGGCCTCGAGGATCTTCCGCTCAGCCGACCGCAGGGTGCTCATCATACCGAGCCGTCCCAGCTCCAGCGGGGCGATGGGCAGCGGGTGCACCCCGTTCCCGTCGACCTCGCACAGCACCTCGAGCACGGCGTCCGCCGGGAGCTCGGGCACGATGCGCTCGGCGGCCGGGGCGTCCTGCCTATTGGCGCTGATATTGCCCACGTCGAGGATCATCCGCTCGCGGCGACCGGTGGCCAGCGCCGTCATCAGGCGCAGCGCCACCTCCTGGTAGCCGCCGCCGGCGACGTCCTCCTCGCGGCGCTCCTCATCGCGCGACTCGGCCATGTACGTGGCCTCGCGCTCGTGCAGGGTCGAACGCCAGAGGTCCACCGGCGAGGAGCAGCAGGACTCGCTCGACGGGTCGGCGTCGTCGTGCTGGGCGGAGTCGGCCGTCGGCGCACTGGGCGCGGTGGTGCCTGTGGCGACGTCCGCGGCGACGTCCGCGGTGGCGTCCGCGGCGGCGAGGTAGAAGTCGCCCTGCTGCTTCGCGAGGAACTCCCCACGCGTGGTCGCCGAACCCGTGATCCTCTCGATCGCGGAGGCGGTGTGCAGGTAGTAGTACAGGTATTCGTTGGGCAGCGCCCCGTCGGCCCGCACCCAGTCCTTGCCGATCAGACGGGCCTCCTCGATCTCCTCGAGGGCGTCGTCGTCGGCCAGCAGTCCCGGCAGGCGGTCCACCCCGTCGACCGTGACAGTGCGCAGCCAGCCCAGGTGGTTCAGTCCCACGTAGTCGACCTCGGCGCCGCGCTCGCCGGCCACCAGGTCCACATCCAGCAGGCGGCCCACGCGGCGCACCAGGCCGATCGGGGTGTCGCAGATGCCCACCACGCGGTCCCCGAGGAGCGAGCGCATGGCCTCGGTGACGATGCCGGCGGGGTTGGTGAAGTTGATGACCCAGGCGGCGGGGGCGAGCTCGGCGACGGTGCGCGCGATCTCGAGGGCCACGGGGATGGTGCGCAGCGCATAGGCGAGGCCGCCGGGGCCGATGGTCTCCTGGCCGAGCAGCCCCAGGCCCAGCGCTACCCGCTCGTCGACCGTGCGGGCCTCCGCGCCGCCCACGCGCACGGCGCTGAACACGAAGTCCGCCCCGGTGACCGCCTCGCGCAGATCGGTGGTGGCGGTGACGCGCGGCGGATGCGCGGCGCGCCCGTCGGCCTCGAGCTGGGCGCGCACGCCGTCGATGACCTCGGTGATCGTGCGCAGCCGGGCGGCGTCCACGTCCTGCAGGGCGATCTCGTCGACCTGCAGTCCGGTGGCGCCGGTGGCCATGGCCTCGTACACGAGGGGGACGCGGAAGCCGCCCCCGCCCAGGATCGTCAGCTTCATGGCAGCAGGACCTCCAGGTCCTCCCCCTCGGGGAGGGTGAGTGAGTCGGGGGAGCGGTCGGTGACCAGGGCGGTGAACTGCCCCAGGGTGGAGACCTCGAGGAACCCCGAGCCGGGGAACTTCTCGTGGTCGGCGAGCAGGAAGGCGGAGGTCGAGACCTCGAGCAGGCCGCGTTTGATCGGCACCTCGCTGGGGGTCGAGTCCAGGACGGTGCCGTCGGGCCGGATCCCGGAGGTGCCGAGGAAGGCGATGTCGACGCGCACCTGGCGCAGGGCGGATTCGGTGAGGGTGCCCACGAGCGACTGGTAGTTGGGTCGCAGCAGGCCCCCGAGCACCACGATGTCGATGCTCGGCGCGTCGGCGAGGGCGGTGACCACGGCGAGGGAGGCGGTGACGACGGTCAGGGACCGGTTCTGGAGCAGGGGGCACATCGCCGCGACGGTGGTGCCGATGTCCAGGGCGATCACGTCGCCGTCGGCGATGCAGGCCACGGCCCGTTCGGCGATGCTGCGCTTGGCGGCGGACGCGGAGGTGGCGACATCGGCGAAGGCGCGCGGGTCGGCCTCGGGGCGCACCGATCCGCGCACGTCGCACGCCCCGCCGCGCACCCGGCGCACGACGCCGGAGGTGGACAGCATCTCCAGGTCGCGGCGGATCGTGGCCTCGGAGACGGCGAAGTCCGAGCTCAGGGTGCCGACGGTCGCCGAGCCGTGACGGCGCACGAAGGCGGCGATGGCCTCGTGGCGTTCCTCGCTGAGCATGGGCACACCGTAGCACCGACCGATCATCTTCGAACACCATCGAGCAGAAGCCTGCACATCCGCACACGATGTGTCATCATGGTGCCCTGCGCCACAGCATCGCGGCTGTTGCCGCCTCGCATCCTCAGGAGGACCCCATGCGTCGACGTACCTTCCTCGGCTCGACCGCCGTCGCCGGAGGCCTCGGGCTCCTCGCCGCCTGCGCTCCCGGCTCCGATTCCGGCTCCGGAGGCAGTGATGGTGGGGGTTCCGGCCCCGCCGCAGGAGATGTCGAGACGGATCCCTCGGCGATGGGTGACGTCACCCTGAAAGTCTGGGACCAGGAGGTCCGCGGCGCGCAGAACGACGCGATCGAGGCCCTGATCAAGGCCTTCGAGAAGGACAACCCCAACATCACGGTGAAGCGGGTCAAGCAGTCCTTCGACGACCTCCAGCAGCAGACGGGCCTCGCCCTGTCCGGCAACGACGTGCCTGACGTGCTGCAGGTCAACAATGCGCGCGGCGACATGGGCGAGTTCGTCAAGGCCGGCCAGCTCACCGACCTCTCCGGGTACGCCGAGGCCTACGGCTGGGCGGATCGGTTCTCCGACTCCGTGCTCTCCAAGGCCCGCTATTCGGCCGACGGCGTCACCTTCGGCGAGGGCTCCCTGTGGGGCCTCCCGCAGACCGGCGAGGTGTGCGGCATCTACTACAGCGCGGCAAAGCTCGAGAAGCTCGGTGCCGAGCCCCCGACCAGCTGGGACGAGCTGTTCGCCCTGGTCGAGAAGGCGCAGAAGGCGGGCGAGCAGCCCCTCGTGCTCGGCAACCTCGAGCAGTGGCCCGCGCTGCACGTGTTCGGCCCGCTCCAGGCGAACTTCGTGCCCACCGACGAGATCACCACGCTCGCCATGGGCAACGCCGGTGCCGAGTGGACCGATGACCCGAACATCCAGGCCCTCACCCAGCTCGCGGAGTGGGGCAGCAGCGGCGCCTTCGGCGACTCGCCCAACGGCCTCGCCTACGACACCGCCTGGGCCGACTACACCAAGGGCACCGGGGTGCTGCTGATCGGCGGCTCCTGGCTGGGCCCCGACATGGAAGCCGTCATGGGCGACGATCTGCGGTTCATGGCCCCGCCCGCCGGCGCCGACGGGAAGGTCGCCACCACCGGCGGCACCGGGCTGCCCTTCGGGATCCCTGCCAAGGCCGCCAACCCGGACGCCGCCGCGGCGTACATCGACTACATCACCAGCGACAAGGCGATGGAGCTCATCGCCGACAACGGCGGCATGCCGGTGCTGCGCACCGCCGAGCTGGCGCCGAAGTCCGGGGTCAACAAGGACATCTACGAAGCCTTCGACGCGGTCTCGAACGACGGGGTGCTGCTGCCCTACCTCGACTACGCGACACCGTCCTTCGCCGACACCGCCGGCGCCGCGCTGCAGGAGGTTATCGGGGGGCAGGCCGAGCCCGCGGCCGCCGCCGAGACCCTGCAGAAGGACTACGGCGACTTCACCAAGAAGGCCTGAGCGGCGCATGGCTCGACAGCGACCCTCGGCCGTCGTGCGCTCCCACGCGACGCCGTACCTGTTCATCCTCCCGGCGTTCCTGGTCTACGCCGCCTTCTCGCTGTACCCGCTGGTGCGGGCCGCGCAGTTCTCGCTCTTCGAGTGGCCCGGCTTCGGTCCGTCCACCTTCGTGGGGCTGCAGAACTACGTCGACCTCGCCTCGGACGCGGCCTTCCGGGCGGCGATCGGGAACGCGCTGGTGCTGATCCTGTTCTACGCGGCGCTGCCGCTCGTGATCGGGCTGGTGCTCGCGGCGATCTTCCGGCGCGGCCAGGTGCGGGGGATGGGCTTCTTCCGCTCGGTGATCTTCCTGCCCCAGGTGATCGCCCTGGTCGTCGTCGCGGTCGCGTGGCGGAACATCTATGCGCCGGGCGGACCGCTGAACCAGGCGCTGCGGGCCGTGGGGCTCGACGAGCTGGCCCGCGGCTGGCTCGGGGACCCCGGGGCGGCGCTGCCCGCCGTCGGCTTCATCGGGACCTGGCTCGAGATGGGCCTGGTGATGCTGCTCCTGCTGGCCGGCATGAGCCGGATCCCCGACGACCTCTTCGAGGCCGCTCGCCTCGACGGGGCCGGCCCCGTGCGGGAGTTCTTCGCGATCACCCTGCCCTCGGTGCGCGGGGAGATCGTGGTGGCCCTCGTGCTCACGATCATCGCCGCGCTGAAGACCTTCGACCTGGTCTACCTGACCACCTCCGGCGGCCCCGGCAACGCCACCACCGTACCGAGCTACGAGGTGTACTACCGGGCGTTCCAGCTGCGTGAGGTCGGCTCGGCGAGCGCGGTCGCCATCGTGCTGACTCTGCTCGTGTTCGCGATCAACGTGGTCGTCACCCGCATCGGGGAGCGTGCCTCATGAGGATCTCCACCGCCGAGCGGACGATGAACTACGTGGTGCTGGGCGTCTTCGCCCTGTTCGCGATGATCCCGATCCTCACCATCCTCGCCACCGCCGTCTCCCCGCAGAACGGGCAGGCCCCGGGCCTGCACCTGGCGAACTTCGTCGAGGCCTGGCAGGTGGGAGGCTTCGGGCACTCGCTGGGCAACTCCCTGGTCGTCGCGGTGATCGTGGTGACCAGCGCCGTCGCGCTGTCCGTGCTCGCGGGCTACGCCTTCGGCACGATGCGGTTCCCGGGCTCGACGCTCCTGTTCTACGTGTTCCTGCTGGGGCTCATGATCCCCACCGAGGCGACCGTCATCCCCCTGTTCTTCGACCTGCGCACGGTGGGGCTGACCGACACCTATGCCGCGATCGCCCTGCCGCAGATCGCCCAGTCCGTCGCCTTCGGCACCTTCTGGCTGCGCGCCCAGTTCCGCTCGATGCCGGTGAGCCTGCTCGAGGCCGCCGCGATCGACGGCGCCGGGCCGATGCGCACCCTGCTGCGGATCGTGGCCCCCGCCTCCGTGCCCGCCCTGACCACCCTGGTGGTGCTCGTGTTCATGTGGACCTGGAACGAGTTCCTCATCGCCCTGGTCATGGCGCCGGGCGGCACGCTGCGCACCGCCCCGCTGGGCCTGGCGAACTTCCAGGGCCAGTACACCGCCGAGCTCTCCCTGCTCTCGGCCGGCGCCGTGATCGTCGCCCTGCCGATGGTGATCATGTTCCTGTTCCTGCAGCGCCACTTCATCCGCGGAATGCTCGAAGGAGCCGTCAAATGATGACCCCCGACCACCCCGACCCGACGGACGCCCACGTCCCGCACGCCCCGCCCCTCACCCCCGAGGCGGCCGCTGCGCTCGATGCGGCCGACGACTGGGACCCCCTGGCCGCACAGCGCAGCCCGGAGGACCCTCCGCTGGACGTGCTGCTGTCCGGCACGGTCTTCTTCGACATCGTCTTCACGGGGCTGGACAGGCTTCCGCAGCCCGGCGAGGAGATGTGGAGCAAGGGGATGGGCTCCAGCCCCGGCGGCATTGCGAACCTCGCGGTCGCCGCCGCCCGCCTGGGCCTGCGCACCGGCCTCGTCGCCGGGTTCGGGGACGACGCCTATGCCGACTGGATGTGGCACACCATGGCGCACGAGGAGGGGATCGACCTCACCGCGTCGCGCCGCTTCCCGGACTTCCACTCCTCCCTGACGGTCTCCGTCGCCACCCAGGGGGATCGGGCGATGACGACCCACGGGCACGAGCTGCCCGAGCCGCTGTCGAAGCTGATCGCCGACGCCCCCGCGGCGCGGGCGGCCGTGGTCGACCTGGCAGGGGAGACCTCCTGGTGGGCGGATCTGGCCCGCCGCGGCTCGAAGATCTTCGCCGACATCGGCTTCGACGAGACCGGCCGCTGGGATCTCTCCGACCTCGCCCCGCTCGCGCACTGCCACGCCTTCACCCCCAACGCGATGGAGGCGATGAGCTACACCCGCACCGACAGTCCCGACCGCGCCGTGCGGGCGCTCGCCGAGATGGTGCCGCTTGCCGTGGTGACGGATGGCGCCGCCGGCTCCTACGCCATCGATGGATCCACCGGCGAGGAGGCTTTCTGCCCGGCGGTCCCCGTCACGGCGACGGACACCACCGGCGCCGGCGACGTGTTCTCCGCCGCGATGGTCCTGGGCACCCTCGCGGACTGGCCCCTGGCCGAACGCCTCAAGTTCGGGTCGCTGTGTTCGGCGCTCGCCGTCCAGCAGTTCGGCGGCTCCCTCGCCGCGCCCGGCTGGGGCGACATCACCGACTGGTGGCGCCACCTCAGCGACGCGGCCGACAGCGGCGACCTGCGCGCCGCCTACACCCGTGACGGGTACTGCTTCCTCGATGACGTCGTCCCGGACCATCGGGTCCAGGGCCGGCGCCGCGCCCAGGGAACCTTCGCCCTGCGCTCCGACGCCGGCAAGCACTGACCTAGCCCGCACCTCCCCGCCCTTCGCCTCACAGCCCGTTCGCTCACCGATGACGACGTGCAGCCGCACCGCAGCGGCATGCATCTGGAGAGAAGAGAAACCATGGTCGACCTCGCCCGCCCGATGCCCCAGCCCGCCCCGCAGACCCAGTCCGCTTCCGACCCGGTGACGTCGCCGGGGAGCGTCAGCCGACGTCGACTCCTGCAGGGCTCCGCCGTGCTCGGGCTCGCCGCGGGCGCGACCGCGCTGGACCTCAACGCCCTGTCGCCCATGGAGCGGGCCCTCGCCGACGGAGCCGTGGATCTCGACATCCTGTACATCGGCGCCCACCCCGACGACGAGGCATGGACCCTGGCCGCCTTCGGCCAGTGGAACGAGTTCGAGGACCAGCGGGCCGGGGTCATCACCCTGACCCGTGGGGAGGGCGGCGGCAACGCCGTAGGCCTCGAGGAGGGGCCCGCGCTGGGCCTCATCCGCGAGACCGAGGAGCGCACCGCCGTCGGCTACGCCGGCATCGAGCACGTCTTCAACCTCGACGCCGTCGACTTCTTCTACACCCTGTCCGCGCCGCTCACCTACGACGTGTGGGGCGGCGCCGAGGCGCTCAGCCGCGTGATCCGCGTGGTGCGGGCGACCAGGCCAGACGTCATCGTCACCATGAATCCCTCCGCCGTCGAGGGCAACCACGGCAACCACCAGCAGGCCGCGATGTTCGCCGTCGAGGCGTACCTGCTCGCCGGCCGGGACGACGTCTTCCCCGAGCACTTCGACGAGGGCCTGACGCCTTTCTCCCCGCGGCGCATCCTGCGCTCCGGCTCCAACGGCAGCTCCGGCACCGGGCCCGACGCCGTCGCCGCAGGCTACGAGCCCGACATCGCCAGCGACGTCGTCTTCGGCACCTGGAACGGCACCGAGTCGCAGCGCCACGGCAAGCGCTGGAGCGCCGTGCGCGACGACTCCGTGCACAGCTACCGCACCCAGGGCTGGGCCGTGAACCCGCCCTCGCCCACCGAGCCGGCGAAGATCCCGGCCACCTGGTTCACCCTCATCGACTCCCGCACCCCCTTCGCCGACCCCACCAGCGGCGACACCGCGGCGCTTGCCGGCGCCACCCTCCCGATCGACGGCGGGCTGCCGCTGGGCACCACGCTCGAGGTCACCTCGGACCGCTTCGTCGCCCTGCCCGGTGAGGGCATCGAGGTGACCGTCGCCGTCGGCTCGCCCGGGAAGGCCCTGCCGCAGGCCACCGTGGAGCTCGAGGCGCCCGAGGGCTGGAGCGTCGAGGGCAGCGGGAAGCTCGGCACCGTCCCCGCGAAGCAGCAGCGCAGCGCCACCTTCACGGTCACCGCCCCGGCGGGCACGACCCCCGGCGAGAACGTGCTGCTGCGCGCCACGGCCGCCTCCCGCGGAGGCAGCGGTCAGAACGTGCTGCCGCTGCGCACCGCGGGCCCCGTGGAGGCGGGGATCGCCGACCGCCCCGAGATCGCCGCCTTCCTGGACTGGACCGCGGAGCTCGGCATGCAGCGTCTCGACGCCCTGGTCCCGACGCGGCGCACCCTGGGCTCCGGCCGGGCAGAGACCTTCGAGGTCGTGGCGCGCAACCACTCCACGTCCGCGCAGGACGCGGAGATCACCCTCGAGCTCCCGGACGGCTTCACGGCAGACCCACCGGAGCTGCTGGCCGAAGCGGTCCCCGCCCAGGGGGAGACGCGCCTTACGGTGCGCGTGGAGAACACCGACGCCTCCCTGCCCACCGCGAACCGGGCCCCGGACGGCGGCGTCTACCCGGTGACCGTCACCGCCACGGCCGACGGGGTCGCCGCCCCGACCGCGCAGGGGCTCTGCCTGGTCCCGCGGCTGGTCGCCTCGCGCACCGAGGGCGTCGAGGTCGATGCCGCGCGCGGGGCCGACGAATACCCGGGGGACAACATCGACATCGGCACCCTGTGGGAGGGTCAGGCGGTCGAGGCGGCCGACGCCTCCGGCACCACCTGGGTCACCTACGACGACGAGAACCTGTACGTGTTCGTGCAGGTCACCGATGATGTGCTCGGCACTCTGCTGCCCCCGGAGGACAACAAGCAGCGCTTCCGCACCGACTCGATCGAGATCATGATCGACCCGCGCGGCACCTCCGACAACACCGCCTCGACGTTCATCCTCGGGGCCCTGCCGGGCACCGCCGTCGACGGCAGCATCGGCGGCCCCGTGGCGGGGCGCGATCACGACAACCGCCAGGGCCCCATCGCGGACACCGCCCCCGGGGTGCGGATCGCCGCCGCGATCTCCGACCCCTACGACGGCTACCTGTTCGAGACCAGGATCCCGTTCGCCGAGCTGCCCGACGGCATCGACCCGACGGGCATGGGCTTCAACGTCGTCGTCTACGACTCCGACACCCAGGACAACACCGGGCAGTCCCGGATCGGCTGGTCGACCTACCCGGGCATCCAGGCGGACCCGTCCCGGTGGGGAGTGCTCGAGCTGCCGGATCTCCCCGCCGGAGCGTCCGCCCCGGTGGAGCCGAAGATCCCGGACACCGCGGCCCGCTCCGTCGAATCTCCCGCCTCGATCCTGCAGGCCGCCGGCGACGGCACCGGCCTCGGCGGGGTGCCCGCCCTGCGGTCCCGGACCCTGCGCTTGGAGAAGGTCACGCGCACGAAGAGCGGCGCCACCGCACGGGTGCGCACCGGAGAAGCGGGAACACTGCGCCTGTACCTGTGGGACGGCTCGACGATCCTCGGAACGGTCGATCCCCAGGAGGTCGGCAAGGGCATGACGACCACGGACGTGCCGCTGACCGGCGAGCCCGCGGACGGGGCGCCCCTGCACCTGGTGGCCTCGTTCGAGAACGACGCGGGCACCGTGGCTGCGGCGACCACCCTCAAGTGACGTCGGGGGTGGCGCGGTCAGCACACCTCGCGCACGATGAGGCGCGCAGCGTCCTGGAGCTCAGGGGCGTCGATGCTCAGGGGATCGGTGCGGCTGCACGTGATGCCGTCCGATCCCCACATCGCGACCAGGGTGATCGTGGGGTGGTAAGAGGACCACCACGAGATTCCGTCGAAGGAGCCCTCGTCGAAGATCGTCGCCGCGAGCCGTTGTGTTCGACGTTTGTGACGCTCGATCACGTCGGTGACCCGGCGGACACCCAGTGCGCGAAGCGTTTCTGGATCCGCGAGGTCAGCGAGGCGCGCGGAGTCGGGGATCTCGTAGCAGCTCAGCGCGCGGACGGCCTCGTCGTTGCTCGGCACGAGCAGCATCTCCGACGACCAGGCCGACAGATGCCCGAAGGTCTCTGCTATCGCGCCGTCAGGAGTCGTCGAGAAATAGCGCATGGTGTAGAGGTCGGGGTTGTCCCACCGGCCGGCACCCTGTCCCGGCGGAACGAAGAGCGGGCCATACGGTGCAGCGGGGTCGACGGCGTCGACCCAGGGGTGCACGCGGTACAGCAGCATCAGGCGTAGACACCCGTCTCGTCGCCGGTGATGGCGTCGAGGACCTCGGAGGTGCGTCCCTGGCGGACCATCTCCAGTGGGGTGGCGCCGTCGAGGAAGGCGTTGTGGCCGCTCAGCCAGTCGGGGATCACGGCGTCGTCCCAGACCATGCGGGCACGGGAGACGATGAACTCGAGGTCGGTGACGGCGCGGGCGGCGTCAGAGGACGGCTGGGTCTCTCCGTCCACCCATCGAGTGGTCTGGGAGCGGCTCACGCCGGCCCATGCCGCGAGCTTCGCCTGGCTGCCGAGGGCCCGGGAGGTGGAGCGGACCTTGAGCGTGAACAGCTCGCGGTCGGGCTGTACGGGATGGTCGATGGTGCTCATGGCACCACTATCCTCCCGCAACAAAAATGTTGCAAGAGGTGTCGGGATGATGGGGAGTTCTCCCCGGGGATCTGTGACCGGGGCAGTCCGCCCCATCGCGCTCCCGCCGAGGTCCCCCTAGATTTCAGGGACTGGGTGCGGGTCCCGCAAGGGATACGAGGCCTGGGCACGGGATCGACTTGCCGCGTGAGTCGGCCGACGGTGGGGGCCGTCGGGTCGGCGCAGAGCGCAGCATCACCGGTCTCGTGCCCGCCCTCCATCAGGGGAAGGGGAGGGCAGGCGACCGGCCGTGAGGGGCGGCGGTCGCCGGGCCCTGCACCCGGCGAAGGCGGGATCCGGCGTGAGGAGCCGTGATCCCGCCTTCTGGCCGTCATCTCGCGCTCTGGCCGCCATTCCGCGTTCTGGCCGTCCTTCTCAGCCCTCCTGGGCGAGATGCGCGAGCACCGCAGTGGCGGCGGCCTCGGTCCCCGTGCGCAGGGTGGGCTGCAGGTCGGGGGACCACAGGGGGCTGTGGTTCGGGTACGTCTCCCGGCCCTCGGCGTAGGCGCCGCAGCCCCAGTAGCAGTACGGGGAGCCGAAGGCGTCGGGCACGATCGAGAAGTCCTCCGAGGCGGTGGCCGGCGCCATCTCCTCCACCCGCTCCTCCCCGAACTGCTCCAGGAACCCGCGGCGCACCACCTCGGCGGCGTCGGCGTCGTTGTCCGTCAGGGGGTAGCGGTCGTACAGCTCGATCTCCGGCTCCTTCGGGGAGCGGGCCGCCTCGCACTCGGCGCGCACGATGCGTTCGACGCCGTCGATCAGCTGATCCAGGATCTCCTCGCTGTATGCGCGGAAGTTCAGCAGCATCGTCGCGGTGTCCGGGATGATGTTCGCGCTCGAGCCGGCCTGCAGGGAGCCGACGGTGACCACACCGAAGTTCGACGGGGAGAGCTCGCGCGAGACCAGGGTCTGCAGGCGGGTGACGATCGCCGAGGCCAGCACCACGGGATCCACCCCGAGGTGCGGCATCGAGCCGTGCGACCCCGCGCCGTGGACCACGATCCTCGCCGACGCGGCCGTGCTGAGCACCGGCCCGGAGGCCACCGCGACCTTCCCGGCCACCGGGGTGGTCAGCACATGCTGACCCAGGCACACGTCCGGCGTGGGCACCTTGTCGACCAGCCCGTCGGCCACCATCGACCGGGCACCGGCGGCCTTCTCCTCGCCGGGCTGGAACAGGGCCACGTACGTTCCCGACCAGCCGTCACGATGCTCGGCGAGGAGCTTCGCAGCGCCGAGGCCGGCGGTGATGTGGAAGTCGTGGCCGCAGGCGTGCATCGTCGGCTGCTCCGCGCCGTCGGCATCGGTCTGCGTGGCGGTCGAGGCGTAGTCCAGGCCCGAGGCCTCCGTGACCGGGAGCCCGTCCATGTCGGCCCGGAACAGCACGGTGCGACCGTCGCCGTTCTTCAGCACGCCCACCACGCCGCCCCCGATCTCCTGCACCTCGTAGCCGTACTCGGTGAGCTGCTCGGCGACGATCGTCCGGGTGCGCTCCTCGAGCATTGACAGCTCGGGGTGGCGGTGGAAGTCGGTGAACAGCTCCTAGGACCGTGACGTGTTCTCCTCCAGCGAGGCGACCATCTGTGGGCTCAGAACAGACATATGGATCCTTTCGACGCTCCCTCCGGTGGGGGAGGGGTACCTGCGGTGACGGCGGCGTCAATCCTCGTCGTGGCGCCGGCGCGCGGCCGGGCCCCAGAAGGCGAGCTTCACCAGGGCTGCACCCACGGTCGCGAGGGCGACGACGCCGATCCCCATCCCCGCAAGCAGGAGTGCTTCGATGAAGCCGAGTCCCAGAGAAGATCCCATCGTGCCACCGGCTTCCCTCTCGGCGTCCGCGCCGACGGTCGGCTCCGGCGGCGGGACCGGAGGATCCCGTCTGCACGGCGGACGCGCACTGCTGATCAACATACCCCCGGGCGCCCGTCGGCGAGTAGGCCCATACGTTCTGGACAACTGTGTGAGGTCGCTGACTTCCGACGGAAACGCAGGCCGAACAGCATGATTGAAAGATAATCTAGGGACGAACCCTTGAGGGTGAAGAGACGCGTGGCCAGTGCCGACGCCGCGGTCCACACAGTTCGTGCATGTCGGCGATCTCCCCTGAAGGATGCTCATGCCTACCGATCACCCTGCCCCGCAGCCGCCGTCCGGTGGTCAGAGCTGGCCCTCCGCTCCGCGCTTCGGCCAGCCCCAGGATCCGAGCCTCCCGCAGGGCCTCCCCGGCGCGCACGGCGCCCCCGGTTCGCACGGGTTCCGTGAGCCGCAGCGCCCCCGTCCCGAGCCCGGGAAGAACTACGCGGTCGCGTGGGCCCTGTCCCTGTTCCTCGGGGTGTGGGGCGTGGACCGCTTCTACCTCGGGCGCTGGAAGACAGGCCTGCTGAAGTTCCTCACGATGGGCGGCCTGTTCCTCTGGTACCTCATCGACCTCGTCCTCATGCTGACCGGCACGGTGAAGGACGCCAAGGGGCGCCCCCTCCAGCAGTACGACACGGTCAAGTGGCCCTCCCGGGTCATCTCCGGCGTGGTCGCGGTGAGCTTCGTGGCCCTGGTGGGCATCGCCGGCTCGATCGATGCTCCCGCCCCGCCGCCGTCGGACGGGGTCGCCGCCGGAGCGGCCGCCGAGGCGGGCCAACAGGAGGGCCAGCAGGCTCCGGCCGAGACGCCGACGCAGGCCGACGACGCCGCGTCGGCCGAACCCTCCGCGGAGCCGACCACCGAAGCGGCCCCGACGACGACCCCCGCCCCGGAGCCCACCACGCCGGAGCCGTCCCCGACGCCGGAGACCGTGGAGGCGGCCGACGGCGCCGCCCTCGCGATGCTCGCCGGCCTCGACGAGAAGGGCCGCGCCCCGAAGACCGACTACGACCGCGACTCCTTCGGCTGGCGCAACGACGTGGACCGCAACGGCTGCGACACCCGCAACGACATCCTGCGGCGCGACCTGCACCAGATCACCCTGAAGGGCGGCACGAACGGCTGCGTCGTGCAGCTGGGACGCCTCGATTCCCCGTACAGCGGTGACACCGTGGACTTCGACCGGGCGAGCAGCACGATCGACATCGACCACGTCGTGGCCCTCTCGGATGCCTGGCAGACGGGCGCCGCCCAGTGGGACGAGGACACCCGCGTCGCGTTCGCCAACGACCCGTTGAACCTGCTGGCCGTCGAGTCGGGCCTGAACCGTCAGAAGGGCGACGGAGACGCCGCCACCTGGCTCCCGCCGAAGAAGGACTACCGCTGCGAGTACGTCGCCCGCCAGATCGCGGTGAAGGACAAGTACGAGCTGTGGGTCAAGCCCGCCGAGGCCGACGCCATGCGCGATGTGCTGGCCGACTGCGACGGCTTCGCCGCGATCGAGGACGACGGGACCGTGCCGGCTGCCGGGGAGGGCGACGTGATCGCCACCCGGGAGGAGCCGGCCCCTGCCCCGGCACCCGAGCCCGAGCCTGCCCCCAAGCCGGCACCCAAGCCGGCTCCGGCGACGTCCTCGACCGGCGGTTCCAGCTCCAGCGGGGGCTCGTCCTCCAGCAAGGACTCGGGGTCGAGCTCCGGCGGAGGCTCCACGTACTACAAGAACTGCGATGCGGTCCGGGCCGCCGGCGCCGCCCCGATCCACGCCGGGGACCCCGGCTACAGCACAAAGCTGGACCGTGACGGGGATGGCGTGGGCTGCGAGTAGAGCACTGTCCTGACCGGCGCTGTACCCACGATGACGGGCCCCGGGAAGGATCCGGCCCCCTCCTGCGTTTGCTCCAGGACGACACGTCCAGGGGAGGAACCCACACATGATCGGTATCGATCTGACCGGCAGGACAGCATTCGTCAGCGGCTCCACGCAGGGCATCGGACTCGCCATCGTCCAGCGGCTCGCGGAAGCGGGTGCCCGCGTCGCGGTCAACGGCCGCACCCCGCAGCGGGTGCAGGAGGCGCTGACCTCGCTCACCGAGGGCGGCATCGACCCTGAGCTGCTGATCGCCGCACCGGGCGACGTCACCACCGATGACGGCCTCGTCGCCGCGCTCGAGGTGTCAGGGGACGTGGACATCCTGGTCAACAACCTCGGCATCTTCGGCGCCGCCCCGGCGCTCGAGATCACGGACGCCGAGTGGCAGCGCTACTGGGACGTGAACGTCATGGCCTCGGTACGGCTGATCCGCGCCGTGCTGCCGCGGATGAAGGAGGCCGGCTGGGGCCGGATCCTGAACATCGCGAGCGACTCCGCGATCGTCACCCCGGCGGAGATGATCCACTACGGCGTCTCCAAGACGGCGCTGCTGGCCGTCTCCCGCGGCTTCGCGAAGGAGGCCGCCGGCACCGGGGTGACGGTGAACTCCGTGATCGCGGGCCCCACCTACACCGAGGGCGTGCAGGACTTCGTCTACCAGCTGGTGGATTCCGCGCTGCCGTGGGAGGAGGCGGAGGCCGAGTTCATGCGGCTGCACCGCCCGCAGTCGCTGCTGAAGCGCCTGATCCGCCCCGAGGAGATCGCGAACATGGTGGTCTACCTGTCCTCGCCGCTGGCCTCGGCCACCACCGGCGGGGCGCTGCGCGTGGACGGCGGGTACACGGACGCGATCCTGCCCTGAGGGCCGCTCGGCGAGGGCGAACGGGCGCTCTTCGAGACGGGTCTTCCCCTCGACGTGCACCGCGCACTGTGATCATCTGACACGACACGACGACAGAGGAGACACCATGTCGGACCACCTCTTGACGATCGATGCCCTGCTGGCGCTGGAGCACCGCGGGTGGGAGGCCCTCTCCCGGCACGAGGGCGGCAGCTTCTACGGCGAGCTGATGACGGCTGATGCGCTGATGATCCTCGTCAACGGCATGGTGCTGGACCGGGAGACGATCGCGGCGACCCTGAACCAGTCTCCGGCCTGGAGCACCTTCTCCCTGGAGGATGCGCGCCTGGTCCCGACGGGGGAGGCGAGCGTCGCGCTGGTCTATCGGGCCACCGCCTCCCGGGACGGACAGGACGAGCCCTTCGTCGCCCTGATGTCGAGCCACTACACGCTGGCGGGCGGCAGGCACGCGCTCACCCTCTACCAGCAGACCACCGTGACCCACTGAGGGACGCGTCTGCACCCCGCGGGGATGGCGTGGGCTGCGAGTAGCCCGTCCCTTCAGCCTCACCGCCGGAGCATCACCAGCACTGCGTCGACCAGCTCGGAGGACTGTCCATCGTGGCCGGTGGAGGGCCGGCTGCGCTCGTCCGCCGTCTCGACCGTCCACTGGTCCGAGGGCAGGTCGAGCTCGGCGGCATCTTCGCGGGCGGTCACCATGTTCGGTCGCCGGTGGGAGGACCCAGCCGGGCCCTGAGCATGGGAGATGACCACCAGGCGCCCTCCGGGGCGGACGGCCGACGCCGCTGCGCGGAGGATAGTCGCGCGGTCGAGCGCGACGTTCGACTGGAAGAACGACGCGGTCACCAGGTCCACCGAGTCCGGCTCGGGCTGCCACGTGCTGAGGTCCGTCGCGGTGAAGGTGGCGCCGTCGAGCCCACGCGCGTCCGCCTCGGCACGGGCGCGGTCCACCGCGGTGGAGGAGATGTCCAGGCCGTGGGCCTGCCAGCCCTGCTCGGCCTGCCACAGCACGTCCCCGCCCTCGCCGCAGCCCAGATCGATCACGGAGCCGGGCGTGAACTCACCGACCACTGCGGCCATGGTGGCGTTGACCCGACCGGACCACACGCGCTCGGTGTCGCCGTATCGCTTCTCCCAGTACTCGGTGGGGGAGAGGTGGGCGTTGGGGTCGGCGGGGGCGTCGTCGTGCTGATGGGTCGTGCCGTGCTGGTGGGGTGCTGTCATGCGGGGAGCTTGGCAGATGCCGCGGCGCAGCGGAGTCTCTCTTGCCGACTGCGCACGCGTGAGCCGGACGATCTTGCCAGGGACGCTGCGTCGGTAGATTGCCGTCACAGCCTGCGGGCCCAGCCAGGGCTGCGCCGCACCGGGCTCCGACCACGGGTCACTCTCGATGACGCGCATGCCTCTGAATCGCGTTGAGACGGTGGACGCCGGCATCCCGCCCCCGCTGTGGAAGCCGATCCACGCCGTTGTCACCGTGACTCTGTCGATCAAATAATGACTAAAAACGGGCCAGCGCCTAGAAAGGGCGTAGAGCGCATCGAAGTCGCTAGTTGAGTCGCGCAACCAGCCGGGACAGGGGGTTCGCGAAGAATCGTACCTACAAAGACCACTCGAATTGCGGTCCGTAGACTGATATCGCCGACGTTAGCGCAGCAAGCGGGGGAGGCTAGCCAACCTCCGAGAGTTTCTCGAGTTCAGATATGGCAACGTCCCATTCGGTAAGTAGAACGTCAGAAATGTTCAACATGTTCGATCTGCCATGCAAAACGTCGGAAGTCCGCTTGTAGATGTGCTGCACCAGTCTAATTTGCCCGAGCAGTTGCCGGTCATCAACTTTTCCATGGAGGACAACGATCAGAAATACAAGGCGTTCGCGGATCCTATTCGTTCCGAAAGTTACCTCGGTTGAAGTAGATGACTGCCTGACAGCGGACGTGGCGATCGCTTCAATGCGTTGTCGGAAATCGACGACAGCAAGTCGAGTGCGGGCGCGCCTGCCTTTCTCACCCCACCTCATGCTGCGCGAGAAAGTTGTTTGCATGCCGCCCTCGCATTCTTGATCTCATCCACGGTTACGACTGTGATTGCCGGGTTCCCGTGAATCGAGTGATTCCAGGCCTCGAAGTGCTCGCTGCACTTACGGATCGATAGAGTGACCGGATTCCTGCGGATCGGGCCTTCCCAGAAGTCTTCCGCGACCTTTAAGCGTTGGTCGGTCCGGTCGCATGAATCGAGCCTATCGAGGTCCAAAATAACGTCTCGACCCAAAGAGCTCGCGTTTCTTAGCGCGAATGAGCGAAGCGCGTTATCGATACTCATGCGGCAAAGCTTTCGAACGGCGTCAGTCACCTCAATTAATGAACCAGACTCGTCCATTGCGAGGTCGAGGATACTCCGGGCATCCGTCAGCAACTCGTCCCAGAATTGGCTACTATCGGAAATCTGAACCTCTCCGCTCGAGCTTGTACGATCAACCATCCTGGTGTCGTACTCCAACGTGCGAGCAACGAGATGCTCCTTTAGTCGTTCGTCGTGTGTTAGTACAATGACGCGACGCGTAAGTGCGAGTTCCGCAAGTGTCGACGCCAGGCGATCGATGCGCAGCTCATCAAAAGCGTGTACCGGATCGTCGAGAATTATAAATCCGAAGGGGCCGGAATCTATGCAAGCCAAGAGTGGAGCAAGTAGAACTGCGTTTCGTTGCCCGGCGCTTAACATGCCCAAATCAACTACCTTGTCGTGCTCGTCGACGAGCTCCATTGAGGCTTTAGTTGAAAGCACATTGATACCCTTTAGGCGTAGATTGGCATCGGCTAGAAGCTTTTCGATGCGATCACTCGATCGCCTCTCGAGCGTCACGCTTCTCCGACCACGAAGATGCTTTCTCAAGTCATCCAGCCGCTTTGTCGTCTCCTTCCATGCCGTAGCATCCATTGCGGCAGGCCCGTCGCTTTTCCAAACCTCTATGAAACTGGATGCCACGCGCGATCGCGCAATCGCCCATTGCTTCAAGGAGTCAGTCCTCTCGATGGCCTCGCCGATTAAAGACTTTGCGCCGTCGGAAATTATCCAGTTAGCCAAGTTAGACGAAGCCAACATCACTTCAAAATTAGAGGATACCCCATCTTCGCGGGATTCACGGAAGGATTCCACTAGGTGACGCAGCGTGGACGCGCGCGGGAGCAATTCGCTATCGACTATGGCGCCATCGGTGACCTCGAGGATGGGGTCCAAGAGGGCACCCGCAAGGTCCGTAAGCGCTTTTGTACAAGCGTTCACGGATTTTTTCTGATTGGCGATACTTTGGTTTTTCTCAACGGTGCTACGGAGCTTTTTCAACCAATCAGGAGCGACTTCAAGACACACAGGACAAGTGTCTCCTCCTATGCGATGGTAACGCGCTTCGTTGTGCAATTGCTCGAGGCCGGCCGAAAGCAGAAGTTCCGAAGTGCCTCTCGCCGCTTCGAGGGCGCGGATAGAGTCGAGGAGTTTGTGTGCACAATCAGCAAGCTGACCGTGCGTATCGCCTGGGAGGGTCGAATACTCCTGCCCACCTTCGAGGAGACCTGCGCTTTCGATCCATTCTTGCATATCCTCTCCGATTTGAGGCTCGCGAACCGGCGATAGCGCGGGGGGTGAAGACTCAGAAGTTCTCGCACTATCAATTTCCTCCAGTAACTGCATAGCGGAGGATCTGGCGACATTCCAGCGTTGCAGGGCTTCGGTGGAGGCGCCGCTACGCAATACGATCTCGTCGTGGAGTGCAGTGAAGCTTCCCCCGAGCGCCAGAAGTCCCTCAAAATACTCAGCGAGATCCTTGCTCAGCTGAACGCGACGCTCTAGTGAGGCGTAGGCAAATACCGGTTGATGGCTAAGTAGGGCCGCCCGCCAGGAGCTATCTAAGGGTGCCTGCCTTTCCCCCTCCGCGTCCTTGATCGTTGCGGTATGACTTTGTATCGCTCCACTCGAATCGAGCGATGCGTCGAGAACAAGGCGGGCGGTTCCGGATGTGAGGGTAACTGAAACGTGTGCACTCTGGGACCCGCGTGCCAAGTGAACTGGGTCCCATAATGGAGACTTTCCGCCCGTTGCACTGCTCGCCTCGGAGGGCTTTCCAGACAGGCCGAATTCAATAGCGTCGCTAACGCTGGATTTTCCGGCACCGTTTAGTCCGTGCAGGACGGTTATGCCAGGAGTTGGCTCGAATGAGACCACTAAAGGATCGTCGTTTGCAACGCCGCGGAAATGATGGATGGAAATCCTTTCGAGGTTCCAAACCTTTTCGTCACTCAGAATTTCTGATTCAGACGCAGGTCGGCCTGATAGTTCCGACGCAACAGAAAGAAGACGATCCCAACTTGCGATGTTTTTCTTTGCGAGGCCTCGTCTCGCTTCCGCCTCGCGTACTATGTCCCCGAAGGAGAACATGGCTAGGCCTGCGGGGGTCTCGGTGTCAAATTCAGTCAAAACTGCTCCGCTCAGATGTATTGCCGATATTGTGAGGAATTGGTGGCCCACTGGATGCCCGCGCTCGCAATGCGTGACACTTTCTGTACTAGTTGTGAACTGAGGTTAATGGCTGTGTGCGCTGACCGGTAGTTTTTTCATTCTTCGTCGATACTTGCAGCGTCTGCGGGCTACGCGGCGGCTCTTGCCTCGAGGTATAGCTCGACCGGCGCCGGACGATCCAACTTCCACAGGATCTGGATCGGCTTCGAGCCTTCGTAGCTCTGGAACTGTGCGGTACCCAAGCAGGTGTACGGCTCGGTGCCGATATCGCCGGTCTTTGCGCGGCGTGCGAACAGCACCACATTCGAGCCTTGTTCGCCGTGGCGCTGGTATCGCAGCCCCGTGGGACTCGAGGCGCTCGTGGTGCTCTGCGATTCCCAATGGAAGAGCTCTTGGTTGATCGCGTAGTCGTGGTAAAGCGTCGTTGGCGAGTAATCAGCCTCAGACTTCTTGAGCGTCACGAGAAGCGCATCAGTTTTCAGCGACGGCATCCACTTGACGCCCTCACGAATCGCTCCGGGAGCACCAGCATCGAGTGTGCCTAGGCCCAGCCCAGCGAGCAGCTCCTCTCGGGAGTACTGCGCATGGGATCTCAGCGGGGAGACTCCCAGAGCGCCGGCGAGAGGCTGGGGGAGCGTGCGGACAGTGGTCTCGCGGTAGTCGAGGATCTGGGTCACCTCTTTCACGAGTTCTGGCAGGCTCCGCAGTCGCTCGAGGCCGGCTCGGATTCCGCCACCATCTCCGGACGGCCAGAAGGTGAAGTAGAGCATCGCAGCGGTGAGATCCGTGTCGAGGTTCGCCGGAAGCTCGTGGGCTGTGAGGAGCTCTCTGTACCGGTCGACGCGCTCTTGGTCATCGACGTGCGCTAAGTTACCAACTTTCTTGAACAGCGCCGTGGCCTCAGGATCGACGAGACGCGTGGCGTCTGCGGGAAAGGCCCAATCCACCACGGCCTTCCATGATGCAGGCTGCTTCTCGCCGCGGTAGGTGCGATCGCTGGAGCCGTATACGTCTGCCATGCCTCGCTCTGCATCGGTGAGGTAGGAACCCAGCGCGTAGCGGCTTGGATCCGTCCCTGTGGGCAAGTGCTGCCGGACGTCGGCAATCAGATCCTTAGTGGCCAGGCGCAGCTGCTGCTTCACGTTGTGAAGAACGATGTCTTCGGCGACCTCATCGAAGACGATCTGCGACCCCGGCGGAAGGAACGGGAATTTGTCCCGGATGCTCCTCTCTAGCCTGTTGCGGGAGAGACCAGTGAGTGCCCGGTACTTGAGGTCGAAGCGGAAGTTGTCATTCTGTAGGCCGACGAAGTCGACCACCGTGAGAACCGCCTTGCCTTCGGTGCGGCGTAGCCCGCGCCCCAGTTGCTGCAGGAAGATCGTCGCTGACTGCGTCGGGCGCAGCATGAGGACCGTATCGATCATGGGAATGTCGAGGCCTTCATTGAAAATGTCCACGGCAAAGATGCACGCCAGCTCGCCATCACGGAGTCCCTGCAGGCCCTCGCGCCGCTCCCCACTTCGCGACTCACCGGAGAGGGCGAGCGAGGGGATCCCGGCGGCGTTGAAGACCTCTGCCATGTAGTGCGCATGGTCCACGCTGACGCAGAACCCGAGGGCCTTCATTCGGGATGGATCGGTGACCTTGTCTGCAACGGTCTTCAGCACAATGCGAGCACGCGCGTCATTGCCTGTGTAGAGGGAAGAAAGCTGGCCGAGGTCGTAGCGCCCTCGTGTGAAGCGGATGCTTTGAAGGTCGCTGCCATCGGCAACGCCGAAGTAGTGGAAAGGGACAAGTAGGTCGGCCTTCAGTGCGTCCCAAAGGCGGAGTTCGCTAGCGACTCGTCCGTTGAAGTGCTCGACGGCGATGTCGCCCCCGTCCGTTCGTTCGGGGGTGGCCGTCAGAGCTAGTAACTCAACCGGCCTGAAATGGTCGATTGTCTTCTTGTACGAGGGTGCGAGACCGTGGTGGAACTCGTCGACAACCACCACGTCGAAGTGCGCCGGATCCCAGCGTTCAAGTTCGGCCTCCCGCGATATCGACTGCACGGACGCGAACACGTGGCGTCCCCGAGAGGGGCGCGCGCCGCCGACGAGTAGCTCACCGAACGCTCCGTCCTTGAGAACCTCGCGATAGGTGCGTAAGGCCTGCTCCAGGATCTCTTGCCGGTGAGCGATGAACAGCAGACTAGGTCGCGGTCCACCTTGGGCGAGCCGCTTGTAGTCCAGCGCTGCGATGACAGTCTTCCCGGTGCCCGTAGCGGCAACGAGCAGGTTCCGATGCCGGTCGTGGGTTTCCCGCTCAGATTGCAGATCATCAAGCATGATCTGCTGATGCGGGTACGGGCGAACATCGAGGAGGCTGACGTTGACTTCCCCGTCGCCGCGTCGCGCCCCATTCTTCGCAAGCATCTGGTCGAGGTACTCGGCATCGGTGTCCGGGTCATACGGCGCAAACGCCGAGTCATCCCAATAGGTCGCGAAAGTTGAGGAGAACTTGTCGAGCAGTGTCGGCGTCGCGTGCTTGGACAGTCGAACGTTCCACTCCAGCCCGTCGACCAGCGCTGCGCGACTCATGTTGGAGCTACCCACGTAGGCGGTGGGGAAGCCGCTCTTGCGATGGAACATCCACGCCTTCGCGTGAAGGTGAGTCGACTGCGAGTCATAGTTGACTCGAACCTCAGCGCCGAGCTCACGAACGAAGTAGTCGAGTGCGCGGCGGTCAGTAGCGCCGATGTACGTCGTGGTCAGCACTCGTATGGAGACGCCACGCTCGGCTGCCGCGCGCAACGCACCCTCCAGAACGCGGATGCCACTCCATTGCACGAAGGCGCACAGCAGATCAATGCTGTCGGCACTCGCCATCTCGAGCCTGAGCTCGGAGCCCAGCTGCGGATCACTACGAGAGTTCGTGAACAGCGCGACGTCAGTCAAAGGCGTCGACGGCCGACGTGGAGGCGGTGACATCGGCGCAGTGACCGAGGTAAGGAGCTGCGGACCAGACGTCACCGTGTCGGAGTGCACTGCCTCAGGGATCGCCTGCAACAGCCGGTTCGCAGTCTCGATCTGCTCCTCCACCGGTAGTGCGGTGAGCACCCGGGAGATCACCGCGCTGAGGTGCTGCGTGAGCACGTGTGGCGCGTCTGCAGCATCGACGTCTGCGAAGGTTCGGTCGTGCGGTTGATGGGTCTGATCATCAAGCGCCGCGGAGAGCCCTGTCGTCACTAAGAGCTCATAGAGCCCGGGATCCAGAGCATGATCTTCACTCATCGATTCCCCAGGTGCTGCGGTTTGCGGTCAAAGAAGGCATCCTGAATAATCGGCACGTCTGCTGGCGACCAGTCCAACTCGGACAACTCTTCCGGCGTAAACCACCCCATCTGGTCATGATCCGTGCTGGTCGTCGGCGCATCAGAGAGCAGCTCTGTCCAGTAGCACGCCAGATCGATAAGGGCGGGGCCCACCGGGGTCGTATGTCGTGAGGCCAGGTCCCCGACATGTACCTCGACGTCCAGCTCCTCGGCGAGCTCACGGTGCAGCGCGTCCGTCGGCAACTCCCCAGGCTCCACCTTGCCTCCAGGGAACTCCCACAGGCCGCCGGCGCTGCGCTCAGGGCTGCGGCGGGCAGCGAAGACGAGACCATCACGGACGATGACCGCCCCCACAACATGGATCGCTGGTTGTGATGACATGCGGCTCCTCTACTGGCCCGGCTGGTCAGCCCATCGTATGAGCGATGGGAGACATGTGGCTCTGAAAACCAGACATCTCGCCTGGTCGACGAGAATTTCGCCGTCGTCCCGACGTCGCAATGGCCGGGCATTGTGCGCGTGGGCTTGAACTCGGCCGCTGCGGAGGACTAACCGTCGCGGGCAGAGGCGCCGCGTCATGCCGTGTCACTCAGCCCAGATATGCCTCGGCGAGCAGCTCAGCGGACCGCAGCCGCTGCTCCACCCGCGGTCCCTGGTGGGCGATGATGAGTTCGTCGGCGCCGGTCTGCTCGGCGAACTCGGTGACCTTGCCCCTGACCACGCCGGGGGTGCCGACGGCGCTGTAGGTCGCCATCTGGTGCAGGTGCGAGGCCTGGGGCGCGGCGAGCAGCTCATCGGCCTGCTCGTCGGTGTACTCGGTGCCCGGTTGCAGCAGCAGCGCCACCCGGCTGCGCATCATCTCGTGCTGCTGGCGTTCGGCGTCGGCCTGCTCGTCAGCGGCGATGACGTTGAAACCGGCGATCACGTGAGGCGCCTCGAGCTGCTCGGACGGCTGGAACTCGCGGCGATACAGCGCGATCGCCTCGTGCAGGGCACCAGGGGAGAAGTGCGAGGCGAAGGCGTAGGGCAGGCCGAGGGTGGCGGCGAGGCCGGCGCCGAACAGCGAGGAGCCGAGGATGTACAGCGGGACGTCGGTGCCCTTGCCCGGATAGGCATTCACGCCCGGGATCCGGGACTGTCCTTGCAGGTAGGCCTGCAGCTCCATGACGTCCTCGGGGAAGGTGTCGGCAGAGGCGCCGCTGCGACGCAGTGCGCGCATCGTGTTCTGGTCGGTGCCCGGCGCCCGGCCCAGCCCCAGGTCGATCCGCCCCGGGTGGAGCGTCTCGAGGGTGCCGAACTGCTCGGCGATCACCAGCGGGGCGTGGTTGGGCAGCATGACGCCGCCCGCTCCGAGCCGGATGGTCCTGGTGTGCGCGGCGACGTGCGCGATCAGCACTGCGGTGGCAGAGGACGCGATCGATGCCATGTTGTGGTGCTCGGCGTACCAGACCCGCCGATACCCGGTCTCCTCCGCTTTCTGGGCCAGGGCGACCGTGCCCTCCAGTGCCTGCGCCACGGTCTGGTCGCGGGCGGCGGTGGCGAGGTCGAGGATCGAGAGCGGGACGGGCATGAGGCACCTTTCGGAGACAGGCGGCGCCGGACGGCGCAGCACCTGCCGGAGCAACGCCCACGGCCTCGTTTCTCTTCCCGGCCTCTCCTCCTCCCGGTGAGGCGATAAACCAGGTGCCGTCGGCGTAAGCGCCGCATACGCTCCACACATGCACAGTTACCCTCCGCTGAACGTGAGCGTCAGCACGCCTCGGCTCGAGCTGCGCGGCGCAACGGACGACTTGCTCGAGCAGCTGGTGCCCGTCGTCCGGGCGGGTCTGGCAGATGCAGACCCTCCGCCGTTCGACGACCCGATGTCTCTGTACGAGACCGATCCGGACCTGCGGGTTCAGAAGTGGCTGCAGGGGATCTGGCGTGGTCGCGGCAGCGTCACCTCTGACTTCTGGAGGCTCAATCTGGTGGTCCTCATCGATGGTCGCCCGTCAGGGATGCAGGACGTCATCGGGACCAGCTTCGATACCTACGGAACAGCGGTCACGTTCTCGTGGCTGTCTGCCGAACTCCGTGGCCGGGGCTTGGGGCGGGAGATGCGAGATGCCGCGCTCCACCTCTGCTTCGAAGGGTTCGAGGCCGCCGAGGCGAGCAGTGAAGCCTTCCTGGACAACGTCGGGTCGAACCGTGTCTCGCAGGCCCTCGGGTATGAACGCAACGGCACGACCTGGGCCACTCGCCGGGGACAACCAGAACAGATGCAGCGTTGGCGCATCACACGAGAGAAATGGCTTCTAACGAGACGGGACGACATCAGGACGACGGGAGTCGACGCCTGTCGAGAGGTCTTCGGCCAGAGGCCCTG